>CAZVAO010000006.1:0-42201 GCA_964625175.1 uncultured Clostridiaceae bacterium | reverse complement strand
AATACCGCGTTCGCGCTCTTCTGGAGCCTTATCGATATCTTCAAAATTTGTAACGGCGGATACACCACCGTATGCTGCTAAAACTTTGGTAATTGCTGCGGTTAATGTTGTTTTGCCATGATCAATATGACCAATTGTTCCAATATTTACGTGGGGTTTATTTCTTTCAAATTTTTTCTTAGCCATTTACATGACCTCCCTCTCAGATTTCAAAGTTATTTTACCAACAACCCTTACTATAGTCAATGTTTTTAGCCTTCTCTAACAAATATTTTACAATTACAACGAATTTTCAGAATAATACGTAAATTTTATTCGTTATTACTGTTAAGCAGAGGAGGGTTTCACGCCCTCCCGTGTTGTGTTTGCCCGCTAACCCCAAAGAAAGGCTCATTTCGAAATCAGCAGGTTAACGCTTATCTCCAACTTAGGGAAATACTTTTGGTGATGAAATAGTGCCTACCAATTAAGTTTTGTTTATGGCTGGCTTCCACAAACAAGAAGCTCAGAGTAAAAGGTGTGTCCCCTCTTTAAAACAGATCGTAAGGGTACGCAACGAAACTCGAACCAAAGATTGCCTAAGAACGCAACTAGCAGTGCTCAGGAGAGCGAAGTATTCAGTTTATAAGTTTGGTAGTCAGCCCCCTGTCTTAGAAACTCGCGTAGTTCAGTCGTAGCGCAACGCATTGAAAATGCGTTTGTCACCGGTTCTAATCCGTTAATCAAAAAAAGATTAGAATAAATTCTGATCTATCTCTTGTGGAGCTTGCGACTTTTCATATCCAGATCTCTGGTGTTCAGAATTGTGGATCAATCAAGGCGACAAGGTTTTTCAAAATGAAGCCATACTTCAGTATTGTGAAATTGCAGAAAAACCGCAGGCGACGCAGAGTGGACCCAATTGTGGGCATTAGAGAGTGACCTCGTCCCAAAAGGCCGCGCTCTACTCTGACTTCCATAATCGTGCCTGCTCTACGTTATCGTGTCACATTCCTCAATCGCCATACTAAAGTATGTCTCTTATCGCAATGTTCGGTCTGCCTTGACCAGACGCGATTCTGTTTGTCAGTCCCTTTTTTAGAAACTCGAGTAGCTCAGTCGGTAGCGCAACGCATTGAAAATGCGTTTGGTACCGGTTCTAATCCGTTAATCAAAAAAAGATCAGAATAAATTCTGATCTATCTCTTGTGGAGCTTGCGACCGGATTTGAACCGGTGACCTCGTCCTTACCAAGGACGCGCTCTACCGACTGAGCTACGCGAGCAAACAATGGAGCGGGTAGAGGGAATCGCATTTTGCTCCGCAAAACCTAACATCGGAGCTATTCTGCTCCTCCTTACTTTTGCCTAAAAACATATATGTTTTCTTAACGGCAAAAGCCCTTTCGGGTTCGCTTCCCCACTCAAAGAAAGCGATTGGTATGGAGCGGGTAGAGGGAATCGAACCCTCGCGACCAGCTTGGAAGGCTGGGGCTCTACCACTGAGCTACACCCGCATATTTGGTGGAGAGAGTTGGATTCGAACCAACGTAAGCGTCGCTAACGGATTTACAGTCCGCCCCCTTTAGCCACTCGGGCATCTCTCCTCGTCATTTGAGATGACGCGTCTCACATTATATCCAAGGAAACATAAAAAGTCAACTGATAAAACGAATTTGTTTAATTGCGATCTTCTAAATACTTTTCAAGTTTTCGTTTGACTCGTTGTAGAGCGTTATCCACTGACTTCACATGGCGGTTCAAATGCTCAGCAATTTCCTGATAAGAATTGCCATCTAGATAAGACATCAGCACGCGCCACTCTAGATCACTCAATATTTCAGTCAAGCGATACTCTATGGCTCGATAGTCTTCATAATTAATCACCAATTGCTCTGGATCTGTTTCCTTATTTGCTTTTAATACATCGAGCAATGTGCGATCGGATTCTTCATCATAAATGGGTTTATTGAGTGAAACATATGAGTTTAGCGGGATATGTTTCTGTCGGGTTGCGGTTTTAATCGCAGTGATAATCTGGCGGGTTACACAAAGCTCAGCAAAAGCCCTAAAAGAGGCCAATTTATCCGTTCGATAATCACGGATTGCCTTGTAGAGGCCAATCATACCCTCTTGAACAATGTCTTCGCGGTCTGCACCAATCAAAAAATAGGATCGAGCCTTGGCTCTTACAAACCCTCGATAACGGTGGAAAATAAATTCGTAGGCATAGTGACTACCATATTTTGCAGCTTCAACAATCTCTTCCTCTGGCAAAAAGTCATACGGGGCAGCAACGACACGTTGTGCTGGCATGTCCATCAAATCGCCTCACTTTCGGAATTATCTCTTCTGTCATAAGCTGTTACACACATACATATTATACTGTTGCGCGGGTCTGCCGTCAAGGAAATCGCAGGCTATTCCGACTTCAAGCGACGTTGCCTTACGACCTCAAACATACAAACTCCAGCAGCAACTGCTGCATTTAAGGAAGTCACTTCTCCGCCCATGGGCAGCTTCGTCAAATGGTCGGATTTTTGTGCTAATGCGCGACCGATTCCCTGCCCCTCACTACCGATTAGCAATGCAATTGGAATCGTTAAATCCACATCGTAAATCTCTTGTTTTCCTTCTGCATCTGTTCCAATAATCCAGAATCCCTTATCTTTCAATTCATCAATTGTCTGAGATAGGTTGGTCACTCTCACAATCGGAACAGCTGAAACCGCTCCAGCACTGACTTTGACAACGACCTCCGTAATGCCAACACTTCTTCTTTGTGGGATAATAATTCCGTCAACTCCAGCTGCATCAGCGGTGCGAATGATTGAACCAAAGTTGTGTGGATCCTTAATATGATCAAGAATAACAATAAAGGGTGCTACACCTTCTTTGGTTCGACATTTGTGCAGTAATTCCGAAAAATCTGTGTAGCTCCATGCTGGAGCGAGGGCAATAACCCCCTGGTGGTTATGAGTCTTGCCTATTTGATCCAATTTATTACGATCCAGCTGGACAACGGGAATACGTTGCTCTCGTGCTAATTGGAGAATTTCTTTAATAATCTGTCCATGGGCACTGCGCAGTAGCGTTATCTTTTCAATTTGCTGCCCTTTCTGCAAGGCTGTCAACACGGCTTGTCTACCTTCAATTTGCATATTACTCATCCTTTTTTAACCGATTAAGTCGTCCACAAGTCAATTTGCCCTCATGGCATACGCCTTCAGTCACACATGATGGTCCAACTTTATCAAAAAGCCGTGGGGCTACCTCCTTGACCAGTTTAATCATCTGATCCGATAGCTGCCTGATTTCATGCTGCGCCCGCATACAGGAGCGCACACTGAAGAAATGAATCAGTGATCGCGCATTCATGGTTACGACAATCTTAGTCTCGGTGGCATTGGGTAAAACATAGCGAGCATCTTCCTGATGCACCAGTTCAGCCAGTCGCTGATAGGCTTCCCGAGCAGAGGCCATCTGCTCCTCAAAAATCGCTAATGCGGCAGGGTTGTGTGCAATACCGGGGGGTACAACAAAATCGAAATTGTTCTCAGTCACATAACGTTGTGATTTCTGAGAATAGGAAGCAATCCGATGTCGGACTAATTGGTGACTCAATACCCGGCTTACACCTTCAATCGCGAAGGTGAACGAAACATGTTCGAAGGTAGAGGTATGTCCCATCTCCCGTAATCTTTTTAACAAGCTGCCAATCTCTTTTTCGGTTAAATCCTGCTGAAGCTCACTCGCTCCGCGCGGTGAATAGCATAAACGGGCTGCAGCTGCAACAGTTCGCTCTGGCTCAGGTGTATAGGTAAGTAGTTCTACTTTTAACATGTGTTACTCCTCCCTGGCTTTAATCATCAAATCAAGAATTTCGGCCAATCGCTCTGCCTGGCCATTCAAATGTAGATATCCAATAAGGGCTTCTATCCCGGTACTGTAGCGATAATCGATTGCCACAGTGTTCTTAGGAATACTTCCACTACTCGCATTGCGCCCCCATTTTAAAATGCGCTGCTCTTCCACACTTAAGCCATCTTTAATGGCTTGGGCCATCTGCGCTTGAGCCGTAGCTGAGACGTAGCTTAATGCCGCCTTCTGCAAAGCATATCCGCGTGTAATACCCTTCTCTAGCAAGTGTCGTCGTATATGGAGCTCATACACCGCATCACCGATATAGGCCATGTTCTGTGGAGATAATTGACGCACATCCAGTTTTTTTTGCGATTTTCCTGCAGAATTTACAGAGCCTATAGTTGCAACAGCCATCGCGGCAATACCCTCACCCCGGCCTATGAATCCCAACTTCTCTGTCGTGGTCGCCTTGATACTGACCGCATCAATTCCCACAGCTATAGCCTCTGCTATACACGCGCGCATTGCCCCATAATAGGGTGCAATTTTGGGTAGCTCAGCCGCTATCGTCACATCAATATGTTCTAACTGCCAACCCCGTTCATGTAGTACCGCTATCACTTTTTCTAGCAGGGTTATACTGCGGATATTTAAATATGTAGGATCATGATCTGGGAACCATTGTCCAATATCTCCCAGCGCTGCTGCGCCCAAAATTGCATCAATAATCGCATGGGTAGCAACGTCAGCGTCGGAATGACCCACCAAACCCTGAGTTGAAGGAATATCCACTCCAGCCAATATACATGGTCGGCCCTCCTGAAATCGGTGGACATCAAAGCCAAGTCCTGTTTTTACCATTGGAATTGTGCCACCTTTCTGATAATGGTTTCCGCAAACCAAAGATCTGCGGGTTCAGTTAGTTTAATATTCAGACGATCCCCTTCACATATCGCAACCGGATAATGCCCTTCTAAAAAAGATGCATCATCCGTGACAGCCTGATTTGTATTGAAAAAGATCGCTAGCTCACGCTTGAAAATTTGAGGGGTTTGAACCGCAATCAGCTTCTCTCGGGGGAGCGTTTTTATAACTAAACCATCGTCTGCAATTTTAATCGTATCTTTTAGAGGTAAAGCCGGAATAACCGCTCCATGTTTCTGAACCAGTTGAAGCAAAGTATTAATTTTTTGGGGGGTGATGAAGGGACGAGCGCCATCATGAATTGCAAAAAATTTGCTGCTTACGGCCATTGCCTTTAAACCATTGTTGACGGACTCTTGGCGAGTGGCTCCACCAATGACTATCTTGACGGTTTTTTTGATACCAGCATCTGCCAAACATTCTGCTAACAACTCTTGATCGGTCGTCCTGCAAACGCAAATTAACTCCGCAACCTCAGGAATTGAATCAAAGGATCGGAGCGAATAGGTTAAGACACGATGATTTCCTAATGGAACATAGACTTTATTCAAATTACTGCCCATTCGCCTACCACTACCAGCAGCAACTATAATCACACTAACCTGCATAATAATCCCTCTATTACAGATTCTTTAGTTTGGCAAAGATCATTCGACCTGCCGCTGTTTGTAAAACAGAGGTTACAATCACTGTTTCGGCCTTATTGATGTGCTTATGACCGCCTTCGATGACAATCATCGTCCCATCATCGAGGTAAGCAACGCCCTGATCATGTTCTCTGCCCTCTTTAATAATCAACACATTCATCTCTTCACCAGGAAGAACGACCGGCTTAACGGCATTGGCAAGTTCATTAATATTGAGAACCGCAACGCCTTGCACGCTACAGACTTTATTCAAGTTATAATCATTTGTAATCACAGTAGCGTCTAAATCCTGGGCTAAACTGATAAGTTTACTATCAACCGCAGGAATATCTTCATAATCTTTTTCAAATATTTTAATCTGGGCCCCGAGATCCTTCTGCATTTTATTCAAAACATCCAACCCACGTCGTCCCCTATTGCGTCGCAAGGCATCCGCAGAATCGGCTATATATTGCAGTTCCATTAATACGAAAATAGGAACACCGATGGTTCCTTCAATAATCCCCGTATCACAAATATCTGATATGCGACCGTCAATAATCACACTCGTGTCCAAAATCTTGATTGATGCCATTTGAGCATTTTTGGCAGGCGCTCCGCCGCGATTGATTGAAAATAATGCAGTCAGTTCATTTCGTTTATTCCAGGCAATCATCAAGCCAAATGACCCAATTAGCACATTGGCAATCACTGGCAAATACTGTCCTATGATTGGAATATTGTTTAATGGAACGGTTAATAAGTTGGCTAAGATTAGTCCTGAAATCAAACCGCCAATACTAACGATAATATCTTGGACCGGTGTGCGTTGGAACCGCATATCTACAGAATCCACAAAATAGACCATTCGTCGCGCAATCCAAGGGATCATCAAAAACGTTATTAAAGCCAAAATCAAACCGCCAATGATGTTAATCCACTGGACCATGCTCGGATCAACTACCAACTGAAAGAAGTCTGATATAATGGGTAAAGCTTCATACGCTAATTGATAACCAATAAAAAACGCTAAAATTGGTATAATGTAACGTAGCAATTTCATTATTCATAACCCCTTTCTATTTTTTCATATAATATATGATTATAGCCAATAAAAACAAACAATAAAAGTGAAATCTCCATATATCTTTGTTATAGGATAACATATTCACTCTTTAAAAAGAATACTAAGAAGAATAATACTTCTAATAACGAAATATCTCAGATATAGCAGCCTAATCATTTGACATATACGCTATTGGATAAGTATAATTCTATTGTACGACAGAGGACAGAGGTGAGTTAAATGTCAGAAAAAAGAAACTCTACGTTTCAACAATCTGTAGACGATAACTTAATTCGTCACCGTAGTGTCTTGGATATCATGACAAAATTGCAGGAGTCGAATGCGCGCCTCAACCGAGCGATTGTTAAGGCAGCAACTTCTTGTGGTTGTATTTCAATTAAAAGCACAAGCATGTTTGTTCCAGAAGGCATTACCACTTATCGAGAAATGAAAAACCATATGGATGATCATATTGATGGCGAACTCTGCGAAATATGTGGAGAAGCGATTGAAACCGAACTGGGGCGATGCATGTTCTATTTCTCAGCTTTACTCAACACGTTTAACTTTGACTTAGAGAAAATAATGGATAAAGAACAGAGCCGTATTGAGGCTATGGGAACACTCCATCTCTCCTAAATTTAATAGCCCTTTAAGCATACAGAGATTGGTCTGAAGACTAATCTCTGTTTATTATTTCGCAAAATATAATAAGGCACTTCTTTTACGGAGAGCAACGACATTTGGGGTATGTCCAAATGGTAAAAGGTAACGTTTTTAGCCATGTTATTAAATTTTTGCCAGCGCATCCCGCAAATTCTTAACCCCAATTGTTTCGATATTGAATTTTGCCTTAGAATTCCTTAGGCTCACTTCAGGAATGATGCATGACGCAAAGCCCATTTTTTCTGCTTCCCTGATCCGCACTTCCAGTTGGGAAACCCCTCGGACTTCCCCGGTCAGCCCAACTTCGCCAACAATCATCATATTAGGGGCTATGGCAATATTCTTAAAACTAGCATATACGGCAATACAAATTGCCAAATCCGCAGCAGGTTCGTTAATTTTAATTCCACCTATGGCATTTACATACGCATCTTGCTGCGCCAACAGCAATCCCGCTCTTTTTTGCAGCACAGCCATCAGCATGGTCGTGCGGTTATAGTCGACACCTGTGGTCATCCGTCGGGGATTGCCATAGCTTGTTTCGGTTAATAGGGCTTGAACCTCAACCAGCATGGGTCTTGTGCCCTCAATTGTCGCGGTAACAACAGACCCAATGACAGAACGACTGCGTTCCTGAATTAAAAACGCTGAAGGGTTAGCGACTTCTTGTAGGCCATCCTCCTCCATAGAAAACACCCCAATCTCATGGGTTGCACCAAAACGATTCTTCACAGAACGCAAGATCCGAAAGGCGTGTTTATTGTCCCCCTCAAAGTATAGGACACAATCCACCATATGTTCTAAAACCCGGGGACCCGCTATTGATCCCTCTTTGGTCACATGTCCCACCAGGAATACAGCGATGTCATTTGCTTTGGCTATGCGTAATAAACGACTCGTACACTCCCGCACCTGGCTTACACTTCCTGGAGAAGCGGTTAGGTCATCGGCAACCAAGGTCTGAATCGAGTCGATGATTACCACTTGCGATTTTAGTTGAACTATATTACTAATTATTAAATCAACGTCTGTCTCAGCCATCAATAATAGGCTTTCATTCTCGCTCCCCAGCCGCTCAGCACGCATTTTTACCTGTCGCAAAGATTCTTCACCCGTTAGATAGAGCACATTCAAGCCATTGCGCGTGAGCGATAAGGCAACCTGTAGCATCAGTGTCGATTTGCCTATCCCGGGATCTCCCCCAACCAACACCATCTCTCCTGGCACAATACCGCCACCTAATACGCGGTTTAATTCTCTTATTCCACTGCTAAATCGCACTTCATTACTCATTACTACTTTATTTAAAGGCACGGGCTTACTCGTTTGGCCCGCCATATGATTAGAGCCGCCCTTAGAAGCGTGCTTGTCTACGATCATTTCCACCATGGTATTCCATGCCCCGCAACTCATACATTTCCCTGTCCAACGTGGTGCCTCGCTACCACACTCATTGCACACAAAGACTGTTTTCTGTCGTGCCATTCTATCACCTCTATGGATATTATAGCTTTAAATCGCTCACTAGGTAAGGTCTCTTCCAGGGGAGATTAACCATCTGGCCACAAATCCTCAGTAGAAGCCGCCTCGCATCAAAGAACCATTAGAATCGTCGCGCCCGCTTAGGAGTGGCGGATCCCTTGACACTCACTTCTAAACGCAACCAAATGATAACCCTGAACCCTCAATTAACGTTCAAAAACCATCTGGCTGCTAAAAGATTTAAACCACAAAGGTCACAAAGAGAAAGAAGCGGTATTGCTAAGCTCGGTTTGGAGCGGTGGTGCGATTGTGTGATGATACCCAGTATAGTGTAACCCTTCCTTAGATATACAATCGCTTAATGGAAGTGAAACGATTAACAAATCGCACTTTAGTGCCTAACCCCGATCCCAAAGCAAAAGGAGTCCTAGGGACTTGTGAAGAATCCCAGGACTCATGCTAGCTAACTCCCTATTATTCTTTTATTTCAAGTTCAATGTCCGCTTGATCTGCGGGTGCACCAATTGTCGAAAAGACAAGTACATCTTCCTCAACATCTACAAGAACAGACATGCCACATGTTAACTCGTTACCTAAGAGCATTTCTGCCAGGCGATCTTCTATATGCTTACGAATAACCCGACGTAAAGGCCGCGCCCCATACTCCTCATCAAATCCCAGATCTGCCAAGAGCTGGCTTGCAGCATCTGTGAATTGGATACGAATATCCATGGCCTGCAGCCGATCTTCCACTTCACTGAGCATTAACTTAACAATCTGACTAATATGATTCTGATTGAGACTGTGGAAAACAATACTTTCATCAATCCGGTTCACAAACTCTGGTCGGAAGGTTTTACGCATTTCTGCAAGAACACTCGCCTTCATCCGTTCATAGCGATCAGCAGCCTGGTCCGATTTACTTACCTGGAAGCCCAAACTCTTATTACTGTTCATCGTACGCGCTCCAACGTTAGAAGTCATAATGATTACCGTGTTACTAAAATCCACAACACGGCCTTGTGAATCTGTCAGCCGCCCATCCTCCAACACTTGAAGCAGAATATTAAACACTTCGTGATGAGCCTTTTCAATTTCATCTAGTAAAACCACGGAATAGGGTTTACGGCGCACACTTTCCGTTAACTGACCACCTTCATCATAGCCAACATAGCCAGGAGGCGCACCGACCAAACGCGACACATTGAAACGATCCATGTATTCCGACATATCAATTCTGACGATTGCGTCCTCATCATCAAACAGGACTTCAGCAAGTGCCTTTGCCAATTCCGTTTTACCGACCCCAGTTGGACCCAAAAAGATAAATGAACCGATCGGGCGATGCTCGTCTTTTAATCCAGATCGTGCCCTACGCACGGCCTTAGATACCGCATTGATGGCATCATCTTGACCGATCACACGCTCATGAAGAATGGATTCCAAATTCAGTAGCCGCGCTGATTCAGTTTCTGCCAATTTCGTAACAGGGATGCCCGTCCACTCAGATACGATGCGGGCTATGTCATCTGCTGTAACCTCAACATTGCGCGATACCCGCTCGGTCTCCCACTTTTCCTTGAGAGATTTCAGCTTCTGCTGAACAGCGGCAACTTCATCTCGCATCTTCGCTGCTTTTTCATAATTTTGGGACTCAACAGCAGCCTCTTTCTCTGATTTTAAGGTCAGCAATTGCTGCTCAAGTTCTGTTAAATCTGGTGGAACGATTGCATTTGCGAGACGAATCATCGAGGCGGCCTCATCCATTAGGTCGATGGCCTTGTCTGGTAAAAAACGGTCCGAAATATAGCGGTCAGAAAGAATAGCTGCCTGCTCTAAAGCATCATCTGCAATTTTCACACGGTGGTGTGCTTCGTATTTATCGCGAATCCCCATCAGAATCGCTATCGTTTCGGTCACTGTAGGTTCGTCTACATCAATGGTTTGAAACCGACGCTCTAAAGCGGCATCTTTCTCAACATACTTACGATACTCATCTAAGGTCGTTGCACCGATTAATTGCAATTCCCCCCGTGCTAAAGCTGGCTTAAGCATGTTGGAAGCATCGATAGCCCCTTCCGCCCCACCGGCACCAACAATGGTATGTAACTCATCAACAAATAGCACAGTGTCTTGGGAAGCCGTTAGCTCCTTGATCACTTTTTTCAAACGATCCTCAAATTCGCCGCGGTATTTTGTTCCAGCAACTAGTGACCCGAGATCCAGAGAGAAAAGTCGTTTATTACGCAATAACTCCGGCACTTTCCCATCGACAATCCTTTGGGCCAACCCTTCTGCAATGGCTGTTTTTCCAACACCCGGTTCGCCCACCAAAACGGGGTTATTTTTAGTTCGGCGCGTTAATATTTGAATCACCCGTTTTATTTCGCTCTCCCGCCCAATGACAGGGTCGATTTCACCCTTGCGGGCCGCTTCTGTTAGGTCTTTGCCATATTGATTTACTGAATCTTGCTCAACCGCCTGGTCCATGTTCTCCACCGCATCCCCCATGACCTCTGGCTTACTCTGCAACAACTTCGCTAACTCGTCACGCACCTGTTCCATACTAATATTCATTTCCTGTAAGACTTTTGCGCCTACACCCTTACCTTCTTGGATTAATCCTAATAGTAAATGTTCTGTGCCAATGTAGTTATGCCCCATCTTCTGGGCAATTCGATAAGCGAGTTCAAAGATCAACTTGACACGTGGTGTAATATTGATTGCAATCATATGATCTTTATTTTCTTTTTCGAGCGTCTTGATAGGATCTGGTGCTAAAACAGCAATCACCTTATCAGATGTAACTCCGAGACTATTTAGTGCTCTTGACGCTGGGCTTTCATTCACATCTAATAAACCAAGCAACAGGTGCTCAGTTCCTACAAAATCACTCCCCAGCCGATGTGCTTCTAACTGAGCCTTGATTACTGCCTTTCGTGCGATACTAGAAAATCTATTTATCATGGGTTACCCCTCCTATATCTTTCAAACGATTTCGCAAAAAAGTTGCGCGTTTGATATCTCTTTCATGGACGTCCAATTCTTCGCCAAAGTGGGCTTGTAAACTTGCTGGTTGTATCTTTAAGATGAGCTCATTGAGCACCGCTGGCTTAAGATCGATAATGAGTTGTTGTTCAGCCCCCAAACGGAGCGTGGACAGCAGCTTCATCGCTTCGGCAGTAGCCATCTTGCGAGCACCCGCCAAGACGCCCCAGGCCCGCCCGATTCGATCCTCAACATCAAGACGGAAATGTTTAACAAAATAAGCACGTGCTTGCTTTTCTTGTTCGACGATTTGGGCAATGACGCTGTCCAAACCCGCTATAATTTCTTCTTCTGTTCTTCCCAAAGTCACTTGATTACTAATTTGATACATGGCTCCCTCAGCACCCGAATTCTCACCATAAATTCCTCGAGCAACTAACCCAAGCTTAGCAACATCATTGAGTATTTGTTCTAAACTCCCCGTATGCAGCAAAGCCGGCAGATGCAACATCACAGAAGCCCTCATCCCTGTTCCTAAATTGGTAGGACAGGCCGTCAAATAACCTAACTCCACATCATATGCGTAAGCAGCATGATCTGCAATCAGTTGATCGACGCGCTTAACGGCCGCGTAGGATTCGTGTAGCCGCAGTCCAGGCAGGATTGCTTGTAACCGCAAGTGATCTTCTTCATTGACCATGATACTGACGATTCCTAAATAATCGGTTAACAAAGCGGTCTCATGCCTGGTATTAGCAGCAAATTGTGGACTAATCAAATGTTTTTCCACTAATACCTGTTTTAATAACGCATTCTGCTCAGACATCAAAACCATCTTGAGCTGACTATTGACCGGCTCTGCCGCCCTAATAGCTTCAATAATTTGCTGGCTTTCGTCCTCAGTCAGCAAGGTTGGAAATGGGAAATTGACCAAGTTACGTGCCAATCTTACCCGACTGCTCACAACGATATAGTCTTCCGGGCCAGCTTGATCTACCCAAGAACATGGCCACTGATTCGAATTATTGAACATGTTGATCACCTGCGCTATCCATAATAACTTTAATTTGATCACGGATTTCCGCTGCATCTTCATAGCGTTCATCAACCAAGGCTTCCTGCAGTTGCAATTTCAAAGCTTTAATTTTTCTCTCACGACTGAGTGTGCCTTCTAGCTTATGAGGAACATGACCGCGATGCTCTACATGACCATGCAATCGCCTAATCAACGGTAGCAATTGCGATCGGAAATCTGTATAACAGGTCGCACAACCTACCCGACTATCAGATTTAAAACGCGACCATGTCATCCCACATTGTGAGCATTTTAAATCTTCATCTACTTGTTCAATTGCAGGGGATGGAACACTATCACTATTAAATAACCCCGCCAATAACTGTGAGAAAGACTGGGCATTGTAATCGAAAGGGAGCTTATTCTGTTCCCGTGCACATTGATCACAAATATACTCAACTGTACGTAGCCCATTCACAACTTTCACCAGTTTAATTGTGGCATCTCTCTGTCCACATGCTTGACATAACATCCGAATCCCCCCCCCTAACTTAATACAATAAATAATAAAGACCGCAATATTCTACTGCGTAAAACATCAGCCTCTTCTCCACCAAAGCCAAATGTGTGATCACTAACTGCGGTACGCAACATCTGCCGTTCTTTTAAGTCCAAATACTGCTGTTTAAATAACGAATCAATTAATAGGTGAGCAGATTTTTCAGTGATTTTCTCTCCGATTCTTTGAGCAACTTCTGCGTCCATCCGACGCTGAGAGATACGGATATAACCCCCACCACCTCTTATACCCACCACGTGATAACCATTACGTGGCAGGAACCGTGTCTGTAAGACGTAGGTGATTTGCGATGGCACACAATCAAATTGCTCCGCTAATTCCTTACGACTGACCTCTAATTGTCCCTGATTCTCGTCTAATAGTCCTTGCAAATAGACAGATATCACATCAGCCATACTACTCATATTTTCACTCTTCTCTGACTTTATATCACTTTTTGACCTTTACTGACTTTATTATATTTTAATTTGAATACAAACGCAAGCGTTTTCTGACTTTTCTTGATATTCGACGACAAGACCCGACTTATCATGAGTTTTGTATAAAAAAATCCCTTGAGACGATAGTCACAAGGGATTGCTATTAATTATTCTATGGGATTCAACTATTCTTCTTTATTACTCTCAGCAATAATCTTCTCAGAGAGATTCGAAGGCACTTCTTCGTAATGCGAGAAGTTTGCGACGAATAAGCCACGACCCTGGGTCATGGAACGAAGATCAGTTGCATAAGAAGGTATCTCACTCAGAGGAACTTGAGCCTTAATAATTTGCTTGCGTCCCGATGGTTCCATTCCCATAATGCGGCCTCGTTTCTTATTGAGGTCGCCCATGATATCTCCCATGTAGTCCTCTGGAACTGTTACTTCTAAATCATAGACAGGCTCCAAAAGAACAGGGCTTGCATTTAAGAAACCTTTCTTGAATGCGTAACTACCAGCGATTTTGAACGCCATCTCTGAAGAGTCAACGTCATGGTAAGAACCGTCTTTGAGTGTCACTTGAACGTTGACGACTGGATAGCCCGCCAAGGGGCCTTCATGGAGGGTCTCTTGGATGCCCTTATCAACTGCAGGAATATAGTTTCGCGGCACTGAACCACCAAAGATTGCGTCAACGAAATTGTAATCAAGTCCGTCTTCACGCAACGGTTCGATGTCTATAATGACATGACCATACTGACCCTTACCACCAGACTGTTTCTTGTGCTTATGCATGGCTTCTACTTTTTTCTTTATTGTTTCACGATATGGAATCTTTGGTGCTTTGAGCACAACTTCAACATCAAACTTATCTGCCAAGCGACTCTTAATGATCTGAAGATGCATACCACCCATACCTGAGATGATTGTTTCATTTGTGTCTGAACTGCGCATAGAGGTAAATGTGGGATCTTCTTCCTGAAGACGAGATAAACCTGTACCAATCTTCTCTTCAGCGCCCTTCTCTTCAGCTTCAACAGCCATAGAGATGATGGATTCTGGGAAGACGACTGGAGGAAGGATGATTCCTGATCCCTTGACTGAAAGCGTATCATTTGTGCTTGTGTCACTTAGCTTTGCTACACCACCAATGTCTCCTGTATTAAGTTGCTTAACACCCTCTTGATTCTTGCCAACGATTACAAAGATGGAACCAATGCGCTCATCATTTTCTGTTACCGTATTGTAATAATGGGAATCAGCTTCAATCGCGCCTGAGAAAACGCGGAAAATATTGATTTTGCCGACATATGGATCCGCCATTGTTTTAAATACGAGGGCGGCAGGCTGACCTTCAGCTGCTGCATACGGTGTCGGTTCTGGCATGAGGTCCACAATGGTATTCATAAAGGGTTGAACACCCACATTACTCGTAGCTGCAGTAGCCACTACGGGAACGATTGCCCCAGACTTAACACTGGTTTTCAGACCCGTTACTAATTCTTCGGTGGCAATTTCTTCACCTTCAAGATACATCATCATCAGTTCATCATCTTGCTCAACGATAGATTCGATCAACTGCACCTTGTATTCTGCAACTTGCTCCAGCAAATCAGCTGGTGCATCGATGCTCACCATTTTACGGCCATCGCCATCAAAACGATAGGCTTCATCGGTTAGAATATTTAAAACACCATTGAAGTGATCTTCTTTACCAATTGGCACATATAAAGGTACAACCTGCGGGCCAAACAAATCACGCATCTGCTTAACAACTCTAAAATAGTCCGCGTTCTCACGGTTAAGTTTGTTAATAACAACGACTCGAGGAAGTTTGTTCTCATCGGCATATTGCCAAACCAACTCAGTACCTACTTCTACACCGGATACGCCACACACGACGATACCTGCAGAGTCAGCTACATGAAGAGCAGCCTTTACTTCTCCGACAAAATCAAAGTAGCCAGGGGTATCAAGTACATTAATTTTATAATTATTCCACTCGCATGGAACCAAGCCGGTACTGATTGAAATCGTTCTTTTGGTTTCTTCAGCATCAAAATCTGAAACGGTATTCCCATCTTCAACCCGTCCTAAGCGGGTACTGGCACCACTATTGAAATACATTGCTTCGGCCAAAGATGTTTTCCCGGCACCACTATGTGAAATCAACGCAATATTACGAATCTTATCTGTGGAATAAATCTTCATTCCGTCGTCCTCCTTCTTCAAAGCCGCTTTAAACGCGTGCTAATATCAATTCAAGATAATTTAATAATCTCCTGCTTCTTTATTAAGAATATATATCAATACTGTAATTTGGCGCTTCTTTCGTTATATGAACGTCGTGAGGATGGGACTCACGCAAACCTGCCGCAGTAATGCGCACAAACTGAGCCTTATTTTGCATATCTGCAACCGTTGCACAACCGCAGTATCCCATACCCGCACGCAAACCACCAATTAATTGGAAAACCGTATCGCTCAGAGGTCCTTTATAAGCCACACGACCCTCAATGCCTTCGGGAACCAGTTTGATGGAGTCATTCTGGAAGTAACGGTCTTTACTGCCTTCTTTCATTGCGCCCAAAGATCCCATGCCTCTGTACACTTTGAAAGTGCGTCCATTAAAAATAATCGTTTCTCCAGGGCTTTCTTCGGTTCCAGCCAGCAAACTACCAAGCATGACACTATCTGCCCCAGCAGCTAAAGCCTTCACGATATCGCCACTATATTTAATACCACCATCAGCAATAATTGGCACACCGTGCTTATGCGCCTCTTCGGCACAGTCAAATATTGCCGTAATCTGAGGCACACCGATCCCGGCTACCACCCGTGTCGTGCAAATTGAGCCTGGCCCAATACCCACTTTAACGGCATCAACACCGGCTTCAATAAGCGCACGTGTCGCCTCTGCTGTTGCCACATTGCCAGCGATCACATCGACGTCAGCATACATCACACATATTTTTGCTACTTGGTTAATCACATTCTGATTATGACCATGTGCCGTATCGATAACCAACACATCGACACCGGCCTCAACAAGCGCACGTGCGCGCTCTAGAGAATCTGCTCCAACCGAAATTGCAGCACCAACACGCAAGCGACCGCCACTGTCTTTAGTAGAATTCGGGTACTTGATTGTCTTCTCAATGTCCTTGATTGTAATTAAGCCCGTTAAGTTGAAATCCTCGTCGACAAGGGGCAATTTCTCAATCTTATTGCGTTGGAGAATGGCTTTTGCTTCTTCCACGGTAGTACCGAAGGGAGCAGTTACTAAATTTTCTTTTGTCATCACATTTTTGATGAGCTGAGTCATATCCGTCTCGAAACGCATATCTCGATTCGTAATGATCCCGACAAGTTTTTTGCCTACCGTAATCGGCACACCCGATATGCGATACTTGCTCATCAGATGCTCGGCGTCACCTAAAGTGTGTTCTGGTGACAGAAACATCGGGTCTACGATTACACCGTGCTCAGAGCGCTTAACCTTATCGACTTCTTCAGCCTGCTGGGCAATGCTCATATTTTTATGAATGATTCCAATACCACCCTCACGTGCCATGGCTACCGCCATGCGTGCAGATGTGACAGTATCCATCGCTGCACTGACGAGCGGGGTGCGCAGGTCGATATTTCGTGTGAGTTTCGTATGGGTGCATGCTTCATGTGGTAAAACCGTTGAGTGTGCTGGAATCAAGAGCACATCATCGAATGTTAAAGCTTCTTTTATTACCTTATCTTCGTATTTCACTCAATTGCCTCCCCTTTGTTAATTTTCTTATTATAACACAGAATATTGTCTATACAACCTTTTAAACTTCTAAATGCCGTAAGTTAATACCTGCTTCTTTAAATAATTCTTTCGAAAGCGGGTCAGAATAATCGGCAAGAAAAACAATATCGGTTATTTTAGCGTTAATGAGCATTTTGGCACAAACGACACAGGGATAGGTCGTCACATATAACGTGCTTCCGGTTATACTCACTCCAGCTGTTGCCGCTTGGATGATGGCATTCTGTTCCGCATGCAGCCCCCGACATAGTTCATGGCGTTGCCCTGACGGAACATTCATTTCCTCACGAATACATCCGACTTCACCGCAGTGCTTCAATCCCGAAGGCGCTCCATTATAGCCAGTCGAAAGAATACGCTTATCTTTGACTAATACAGCGCCTACTTTACGTCGTAAGCACGTACTACGCTCGGCCACTAATAAGGTGATTCCTGAAAAATACTGGTCCCAATTCGGTCGATCCATCACTTTGTACCAAACAGTCTGTCGCCAGCATCACCCAAACCAGGCACAATATAACCGTGATCATTTAGACGCTCGTCAATCTCAGCAACATAAATTTTGATTTCAGGAAACTCTTTAAGCACGGCGGCGATCCCTTCAGGTGCAGCGATGAGACACATCAATTTTATAGAACGGGCGCCGTACTGGCGCAGAATGCGAATGGCGGCTACTGCCGATCCCCCCGTCGCCAACATGGGATCTACAATAATTATATCGCGCTCTTGAACGTCTGAGGGCAACTTATTGTAGTAGGACACGGGCTCAAGGGTTTGGGGGTCGCGGTATAACCCAATATGGCCCACCCGCGCATGTGGCACTAATTTTAGGATCCCTTCCACCATACCTAAACCAGCACGTAATATAGGCACAACACCCATTTTTTTGCCTGAAATTATCTTTGTACAAGCTGGTCCTATCGGTGTTTCCACGATTGTATCCACCAATGGTAAATCCCGCGTTACTTCGTAAGCCATTAAGGCGGCGACTTCTTCAACTAATTCTCGAAACACCTTGTTTCCCGTATTCTTATCGCGAATATACGTTAATTTATGCTGAATTAACGGATGATCGAGTACATGCACATTATCCATTATCTTACCCCCACTTTACCTATTCGGATATTAAGACCGTAGCCTCTCACTTACTCTATATTCTACACTTTTTTGACCATTGTTTCTAGACTACAATTTGCCAGATAGCCGCTCGCTTTACAATCTCTTATCTAATCAGACGAATACGCGGATCCCTCGTGCTATCCATTTTGACCTGATATCGCTGATCTCCTGTAATGATTGTCCAAAGAATGCGCCTGCCAAAAGCCCTCTTACCACAATTCTATAACAAAGGAGCAGCCGAATGGCTGCTCCTGAATATCTCTGTAGATTGGGATGTTAATATACTAAATTTGGATACAGTGGGAAGCGTTCGCAGAGATTGGTCACGCGTTTCGCTACGTCCGCATGCATCGTTTCATCTGCGATATTGAAGATCATATCAGCAATCATATCGGCAATCTCCTTCATTTCAGGAGTGCCTAAGCCACGCGTCGTCATAGCTGGAGTGCCAATACGAACACCACTTGTCACGAATGGACTCTCTGGATCATTGGGTACTGTGTTTTTATTGGTTGTAATGCCAACTTCATCTAATGCATGCTCTAGATCTTTGCCGGTTACGCCTGTACCACGAAGGTCCAGTAACATCAAATGATTATCTGTACCGTTTGATACAATGTTGACCCCACGTGCCATCAAATATTCTGCCAGAGCAGCCGCATTATCCACCACATTTTGAGCATAGATTTTAAAACTATCTTTAGCAGCTTCACGGAAACAAACGGCTTTTGCGGCAATAACGTGCATGAGCGGTCCACCTTGAATGCCAGGGAAAATAGCCTTGTCAATCATCTTAGCAAATTCTTTGGTGCAGAGAATCATACCACCACGAGGTCCGCGTAGGGTCTTGTGGGTAGTCGTCGTAACAAAATGCGCATATGGTACGGGGCTTGGATGAACGCCAGCGGCAACTAACCCAGCAATATGGGCCATATCAACCATGAAATAGGCACCTACCTCATCGGCGATCTCACGGAACTTCGCAAAATCGATGAAACGAGAATAAGCGGAAGCTCCAGCTAAAATCATTTGTGGTTTGGTCTCCAACGCGAGGCGACGCACTTCTTCGTAATCGATTTGTCCCGTCTCAGGATTTACGCCATAAGGCACAATATTGTAGAGAATCCCAGAGAAGTTAACCGGAGAACCATGCGTTAAGTGACCACCATGATCTAGACTCATACCTAGGATGGTGTCGCCTGGCTTCAATACGGCCATATAAACACCCATGTTAGCTTGTGAACCAGAATGAGGTTGAACATTAACGTGATCAGCACCGAATAGCTTCTTGGCACGAGCCCGTGCTAAACCTTCGGCAATATCTACATATTCACAACCCCCGTAGTAACGGTGACGTGGATAGCCTTCAGCATATTTGTTTGTCATAATACTGCCCTGGGCCTCTAAGACAGCCTCGCTCACAAAGTTCTCAGATGCAATCAGTTCAATCTTGTCACGCTGACGACCTAGTTCAAGTTGCATCGCTTCAAAAATTTTTGGGTCAGCTTTCTTTAATATTTCCATTATTGGCCTCCTACATTTTCTATATGATGATCTGCAAAAGCAGACTTACATCCCGAATTATGCCCGATTTTCAATGGCCATCATTTTGTTGACACGTCGCTCATGTCTGCCTCCACTGAATTCAGTACTCAAATACGATTTTACAATTTCTTTGGCAATCTCAATTCCCGTAATGCGCGCTCCTAGGCAAAGAACATTACCATTATTATGTTCGCGGAACATGCGCGCCGAATAAATATTTTCGACATTAGCGGCTCTCACACCCGCCACTTTGTTCGCGGATATGGCCATTCCAATTCCTGTGCCACAAATTAAAATACCACAGCTACATTCACCACTTACCACTGCTTTACCTACTAAAACAGCGTAATCTGGATAATCCACTGAAGTATTACTATGTACACCAAAATCCTGAACTTGATAATCCCATTCTTTTAGCCAAGTTACTACACTGTTTTTCAAAGATAGTCCGCCGTGATCACACGCAATCGCAATCATGATAATCGCCTCACTTTACTCTATTATTTTGAAAAACCAAATTGTCATGCCAATTCATAACTTATTAATACACTCTATTAATTATAACTTAATGCCCCACGATATTCAAACAGAGTTTAATGACTTTGTAGCTGATTGATGGCTTGTTTTAGATAATAGTGCAGTTCAGCGGCCGTTTGACGATATTCTACCAAACTGCCACCAAATGGATCCACGATGTTCTTTTCAGTGATTGTAGGACAAGCATACTCTTTCAGGGCATAAACACGATTCCTAAGGCTGCTGTCATGATTGAGCAAGTGATCTCTTTGGTATTCGGTCATGGTTAAAATCAAATCGTAAGATAATAATTGAGGTGTAATCATCTGGCTACGGTGCTCAGAAAGATCCAGCCCCTGCTCGCCCATAATCGTAACGGCATGCGCTGCCGCACGTTGCCCATTACGAGCTGCAATACCCGCTGAAGCCAACTCAACACCAATTATACCCGCGTTGCTTAATAAGTCTGCCATCAGAACCTCTGCCATCGGGCTGCGGCAAGTGTTGCCTGTACAAACAAATAAAATCTTCATCAGTGACCTCCAATAACTTCATCGGCGGCTTTGCGCAAGCGATTCATCAGTGCCCTACCAAGCCCAACCTCCGGGACCCCGTGTACGATCACCTCGCGGATCCCCGCATCATCTGACCAGCGAAAGAATCCATAGAGATTCTCTGCGTAGGCTGTTAAATCATCCCAAGAACCCACAACTCGTTTTTCATTCAAACAGTCCTGAACGACCTCAGCAACACCCATCACTGCAGCATGGGGTTTGAGCGCTGCGAATTGCTTAAATCGACTGACAATGTCACTCAAAGACTCCCCCTCAATCAGAATCACCCTGGCAATAGGATGATAGTGGGGATACCGCGTTCCTGGCGATAGATTTACAGGGGCATTATGACTAGAGCCCTTTACCACCTGACCAATAGCTGCAAGCATCTCTTCAGTCACAGCGCCTGGACGTAAGATGTGGAGAATCGAAGTTCGTGCATCAACCACTGTACTTTCTAAACCCACTGTGCAAGCACCACCATCAATGATGGCGGCGATTCGACCATTGAAATCGCGCTGGACATGTGCAACTTCGGTTCCGCTTGGACGTCCTGAGATATTGGCTGATGGGGCCGCAATGGGAATGCCCACTTCCCGTAATAAGGCCAGTGCCACGGGATGATCAGGACAGCGCACAGCGACAGAATTTAAACCTGCTGTAACATAGGCTGAGATATGGGGTTTGGCATTTAAGATTATAGAAATCGGCCCTGGCCAAAATTGCTCCATGATCGCTCGAGCGAGTGGCGGAATCGCCTCAACCACGTTTGCTGCTGATTCAATATCTGACACATGGACAATTAGCGGGTTGTCCGCTGGCCTGTTCTTAGCAGCAAAAATCTTTTGAACTGCACAATCGTCCAAAGCATTGGCGCCTAGTCCATAAACCGTTTCCGTCGGAAAGGCCACAACCTCACCAGCCAGCAACAGCTCCGCTGCCCTAGTCAATCCTTGCTTTTCAGTTGTCAGCAGTTCAGTTTTCATTATGATCATCCTTTAAACATCAAAATCGAATCGAAACATCTCCTGCTTTAACATGATGTTGGATCCCTGTCTGGCTTTCTACAATTAAACTGCCGTCTTTAGCAATTGCTAAAGCGCGTCCTTGATAGGGCTCAGATCCATCAGCAGGCACAACTCTGACCGCTTTGCCTAGTGTGTTATTCAAATCACGCCATGATGCCAATAAACACTCTGACCCATTTTTTAATTCTGCAAGTCCTTCAACTAGGTGCTCGACAATCCCCAGCAATAAGAGGTTGGAATCGATTTCGCTGCCGACCTCTTCCAATAATGTTGTAGCAATCCGTCGGACTTCAGCTTCGAGCTGGGTCAATGCAAGATTGGTATTTATGCCTATACCCAGTACAATAAAATTCTTATTCCCCGTACGCACTAGGTCTAAAGCAATGCCACACACTTTGCGACCGTGAATTTGAATGTCATTGGGCCATTTAATTGTAGCTAAAAGACTCGTTTGTTCCCGAATCGCCTTAGTAACAGCTACGGCTGCTTGCAGAGTCAGTAGGGGCAGGCTGTCTGCCTCCACTTCTGGGCACAAAATAAACGAAGACCATAAACCACCCGCAGGAGAAGCCCACGCTCTTCCGCGGCGACCCCGGCCTCCCGTTTGAATATCAGCTACCAAAACATCGCCATGTTGAGCTAAACCATCCATAATTAATTTTTTAGCGACGTTCATTGTAGAATCTATTTGCTCATACTTATAGAAATGGCTATCTTGGTTTTCAAAGCGCTCCCTCAGTGCCTGTGCTAACTGTGGCTGAGTTAACTTACCTGAAGCCATTAGGCTACTCCATATATAATATCCATACTAATATCTAATGACTTATAGCTATGGGTTAAGCTCCCAGAAGAAATATAATCTACACCAGTACGTGCAACTTCAACAATCGTTTCCTCACTGATATTACCCGAGGCTTCCGTAATGGCTTTACCATCGATTAGCTGAACTGCCTCTTTCATTTGCTCGAGTGACATATTGTCTAACATGATCACATCTACACCAACTCTCAATGCTTCTTGAACCTGTTCGAGAGAAGTTACCTCTACCTCTACCTTGACCGTGTGGCCGATGGTCTGACGTGCTGAAACCACCGCATTGCTAATACTCCCACAGACTTCGATATGATTATCTTTGATTAAAACGCAGTCCGACAGATTAAAACGGTGATTGCGTCCGCCACCTACCCGTACGGCATACTTTTCTAATATGCGCAAACCCGGTGTCGTTTTGCGGGTATCAGTTACATGACAATCATAATACTTAATGAGATCTGCCATATTAGCGGTCTTAGTGGCAATCCCTGATAAGCGCTGCATAAAATTAAGGGCAACCCGCTCACCGGTAAGTATTGATCGGGCAGGACCCGCAATCTCCGCAACAAGCGTACCCACTTCAACATGATCGCCATCTGCATACAGCTCTGTAACCATCACTTGCTCATCGATTAGCTGATAGACCAGCTTAAGGATGGGGAGCCCTGCGATAACGCCTTCGTCTTTAACTCGAACGACTGCTTTAGCATTTAATTCTGCTGGAATCGTTGCCAAAGTTGTGATATCACCAAAGCCAATATCCTCTATTAACGCGTCTTCAACGGTTGGTTTAATCGTTAAAATATTTAAATACATTTCTTTTCTCCTCATGACATTACAAAATAGTGTCGTTGAAACCTCGTCTAATTATCGTGCAGATTAAGCGCTTCCCATACGCTAAGAACTGCCTATACAATATCCAACATACGATCGAGTGCCGAATGTGCTTTGTCTGCCACTTTTTTGGGAACGGTGATCACTGGCTCCATCGTTTCCAAAGCCCTTAATACATCCTCTACACGCGTCAGCTTCATATTTGGGCAAATAAGTTTTCGTGAGGCAACATGAAACGCCTTGTCTGGATATTGAGAACACATGGAGTGGAGTAGTCCTATTTCTGTGCCGACGATAAATTGGCTTGCATCACTTTCTTCAACATATCTGAGCATCCCCGCTGTACTACCTACATAGTCCGCTAATGCTGTCACTTCAGGTTTGCATTCAGGGTGGACGATAAATTTTGCTTCGGGATATTCCGCTTTCTTTGCCTCCACCTCATTAACCGTCAAGCGATCGTGCGTATTGCAGTAACCATCCCATAAAATGATTTCTTTAGATGTTTGGTTGGCTACAAATTGTCCAAGGTTTTTATCTGGAGTAAAAATGACTTGATTAAAATCAGTTAAAGAATTAACGACGCGTACCGCATTCGATGATGTGCAGCATATGTCACTCTCTGCTTTGATTGCAGCCGTTGTGTTCACATAAGATACAACTGCTGCTGCAGGATATTGCTTTTTAAGAGCAATCAGCTCTTCCACAGTAGCCATATCGGCCATCGGACAACCCGCCAACTCAACGGGCAATAACACGATTTTATCAGGCGCTAAAATGGCAGCACTCTCCGCCATAAAATGAACACCACAAAAAACAATCACCTCTGCCTCGCTCTCAGCCGCTTGTCGCGCTAAGCCGAAAGAGTCTCCAATATAGTCTGCTATATCTTGAATTTCAGGACGCTGATAGTAGTGAGCCAGAATAACAGCATTTTTTTCTTTCTTTAAATGCTCTATTTGAGTTATAATTATACTGTTTTGTTTCATAGTTACACCTTTACCCTTCTCATTATCCCTGCAAGAGCTTATTCTAGCACAAATGCACCTAAAGTCAACCTAAGCGCCTATTGCAAGCAGGAATATCGAATCTCACCACGAAGGTTGAACGATCGCAAAGAGAGGACGCATAATTTGAAAATCAAACATAAATTCCCCTTACGCCAACTATTAATTCTATTTATTATTACGGTTATCTTACAACTCATCAGTGTTGTCATTCTTTTACTCCCGCAAGTTGATGGGAGCTTTTTCGATTCTCAAATCTCATATAGCGAACCACGCCATTTTGACACCTTTTCATATAGTGCCACCGCTGAAACCCATATCTCTTTCTTGGATGGGGGTTATGTAGTTCCGATATTTGTCCAAGAAACGCCCTATGCCTTGGCTTTTTTTGGCGATGGCCAAATTATTCGGGGTTCAGCGGCAGAAACGCTTCCAGAGTGTATTTTTCTTCTATCAGAGCAGCACTATACAGCCATCATGGGTGGAATGGAACTGCAAACCAGTTCTGAAGACATTCTCAAAATTAAAGCAGAAAAAATGCTGATTCAGGTGATTGATCAATCTCCAGTCATCTATACGCTGATCGGTCCCCAATACTTTAAACTTGAAACGTCAGAACCGTCCATATTTCTGACAGCGGCCGAGCAAGCGAGCCTGATTACCCTGCAGCACACCCCTTTATTTGAAAATACCAACTACCTTTTGTCACTGCTTAGCCTTGTCTTCCAATATGCCGCTTTGCTTGGGTTGATCATCATCATAACGAACACCCGCCGAGAACGCCCTAAGCTACATGATACCCTGCAACCCGCATTGACTGCTGTACGTTGGAAAATCTTGGCTGTAGCGGCCGTGAGCATTGCACTACCCTTCTTAATTGAAAACCCCTATGTATCATTTGGGTTTTATTTCTTCGCACTAGTGTACAGTTGTTACTTAATCTTTTATAAGTGCCATGTCAAAGCCGTTGATATTCATTTAGACGTCAAGTTTTATAATCGCTCTATCCTAGTCGCTTTAGTAACAGGCATCCTCATCTACGCGGGTATTACACTTAGTTTTCCTCGTGCCATCAGCGCTACAAGTGATTGGTTATATCCCATTACAGCATCAATAGCGATTACTTCCTGGCTCTGTTTTTTCGGATTTAGCTATTTGCACTATGACTTAACAACGAAGCTTAAGCCACGCAACGCCTACCTCGTCATTGCAGCCCTCGCTTTAAGTGGATTGGCTGTTGGTCTATACTTCAAGGGCTTAACAATAGCGATGATCCTCATCAACACTTTGGTGTTTGGCTTACTGAATACGGCTATTCTGACCGTATTGGCAATCCGCACAAAGCACGCCTTAATCCCAGCCACCGCGTGGTCAATTGCCCTAATCATTCATCAGATTCTGATTCTATAAGTTCGGAAACTCTCCCATAATACTGAAGGTTATTTGGATTAAAAAAACACTCGCAGTCATTCCAATAATGGAAAGGCCGCGAGTGTTTATTATTTATTTAGTTTAGAACAAGCCGATAATTGTACCATCCTCAAGAATGTCCATCTTAGTTGCTGCTGGAACCTTTGGTAAACCAGGCATTGTCATGATATCACCCGTTAAAGCGACGACAAACCCAGCCCCTGCAGAAACGCGCACATCACTAATGGTTAAAGTGAAGCCTACTGGAGCCCCCAGTTTTTTGGGGTCATCAGAGAAGGAGTATTGCGTCTTCGCCATACAAACTGGGAAGTCGCGATAGCCCAATTTCTCATACGTGCGCAATTTGCGACGAGCACTGCTACTAAAGACGACTTTCTCAGCCCGATAAATCTCTTTTGCAATGGTTTCGATCTTTGTACGTAATGGCATTTCGTTTGGATAAAGCACGTGGAAGTCCGCTTCGCCAGCTTCAACAAGCTCAATCACTTTTCTACCAAGTTCAAGCCCACCGTCGCCACCTTTGGCAAATACTTCAGACAAAGCAACACCGACACCATACTCATCACATTTCTGTTCTAGTAATTCTAGTTCAGCAACGGTATCTGTTGGGAAACGATTAATTGCGACTACTGGCTTAATGCCAAATTTCTTAATGTTCTCAATGTGACGGGCTAAATTTACAAAACCATCCGCTAGTGCTTCAAGATTCTCTTCAGCTAAGTCTTGCTTCTTCACGCCACCATTCATTTTCAAAGCGCGAATTGTAGCAACTAAAACAACGGCATCTGGTTTATAACCCGTAAAACGCATTTTGATGTCCATAAACTTCTCGGCACCTAGGTCAGCGCCAAAGCCTGCTTCAGTTACAAAGTAGTCTGCTAATTTAATGCCAAAGCTAGAGGCCATAACAGAGTTGCAACCATGAGCGATATTGGCGAAAGGGCCACCATGAATAAATACGGGAACACCCTCTAAAGTTTGAACTAAGTTTGGTTTGATTGCATCCTTCAGTAGCAATGTGAGAGCACCTTGTGCATTCAAATCACTACAGGTAACTGGCTCATTGTCGTGATTATAGGCCACGATAATTTTGCCTAAACGCTCTTTCAAGTCTCTCATACTCGTTGCTAAACAGAAAATCGCCATAACTTCTGACGCCACAGTAATATCAAATCCATCTTCACGAGGAACGCCATTGCCATTGAGGCCTACAACGATACTGCGAAGAGCACGATCGTTCATATCCATAACACGACGAATTGCAATCTTCCTAGTATCGATATTTAATTCGTTCCCATGATAAATGTGATTATCAACAAGGGCACAAAGTAAGTTATTCGCCGTTTGAATAGAAGGAATATCCCCTGTAAATTGCAGGTTAATGTCTTCCATAGGAACAACCTGAGAATAACCTCCACCTGCTGCTCCACCCTTTACACCCATACAAGGGCCTAAAGAAGGCTCGCGAAGCGCCATCATGGTCTTCTTGCCAAGCTTAGTAAGGGCCTGTCCCAAACCAACAGTTGTGGTAGTTTTACCTTCGCCTGCAGGCGTCGGATTAATTGCCGTCACTAAAATAATTTTAGCATTTTCATTATCTTTAACGCGATCCCATAATTTGAGATCTACCTTAGCTTTGTAGTTACCATATAAAATAAGCTCTTCTGGTTTGATCCCTACTTTAGCAGCAATGTCAACAATTGGTTGCATTTTTGCTTCTTGAGCAATTTGTACGTCACTTTTCATTAGTAATCCTCCTAAAAAATAATATAAAAATATTATACCACTAAATGATGTTGCTGCACCAATTTTAAAAAGTTAGCTTATAATATATCACGCCCTTATGCACAATATTTTTATCTTTTGTAAATCTATAACTTACGAATGATCCCCATAGGGGTTTGTTCATCGGTTTGACCCAATGGGTTATCATCGATAATTTTTTCTACCAGTTTACGATCAATCCCTGCTGAAGCACCAATTACCCATGCACCAGCAATATCATTGACATCGACTATGCAGGCTCCTGCCCCTATAGCAGCGGCTATTCTTTGAGCGACCCCTTCTGGGTCTTTAGGACCCAACACAACCATCTGATTGAATGGTGGCAACGCATAGGCTACGGGTCCATCTATCAAGGCTGCCTGCATGCCCGCTATCCGGTAAAAATCACCTTCTCTTCCGAGCACATAGCGACTGATTACATGCACACCAGCCGCAAAGAGAATCCTCAACAGACCTGTTTCCCGAATGGCCATTTCCATGGTCTCCGGACAACCTAGACCAATACCATAGGGCACTTTGCGCACATAACGTGACAAAAACTTGGCCCACCAACTGGGGTTGATGTCTTTTAGGTAGTAGGCGCGCCCTTGACTCGCAGCTGTCGCTTTTTCACTGACAAAAACGATATCTGTTTCCATTATATATTCATGTGTGTAGCGAGCCACAACCTCAGCGATATCATCACCCTCAGAAATAATATGCGTTCTGATTGGGTAACGCGCAAATTCCTGGTCTCCGATTTTCATCACTGTAAAAGCAAATGGTACTGATTTACTACTCATTAAATCACCTCATTGACTGTTCTTAAACTAACTATTATAGTATAACAGATTTTAACGATAAACAAATGGCTGGTCGCAATTTTCCATAATCCCTCTTCTGCTAATTAGGCAGGATGCATAAGATCGTTTCAGACATCCCTAATCTATAAATAACTATCGTCTTTCGCAACAAAAAAAGAGTAGCTCTGTCAAGCAGATGCTACTCTTTATGATGAATTTTATTAAATTACTCTTGTTGCTCTTTTGTGTCTTCGACCACATAAAGATTTTCTACAACTGGACGAGCGTCCACTAAAGCTAAGAAGTCTTCAGCCTTCAGCGTTTCATGTTCCAAGAGCTCTTTGGCAATCATATGGAGCTGATCGATATGCTCTTCAATGACTTTATTCGCACGTTCATTTCCTAAGGTAATAATTTCTTGAACTTCTTGATCAATCAGTGCGGTTGTTTCATCACTGTATTGTAGTTGACGTGAGATATCCCTGCCGAGGAAGACCTCGTCATGCCGCTCGCCAAAGGAAATTGGACCGAGTTTTTCACTCATACCATATTCCATCACCATACTACGGGCGATACTAGAAACACGTTTAATATCACTACTTGCACCCGTGGTTATATCTTGAAAAATCAGCTGCTCAGCTGCTCGACCACCGAGAGCATAAGCGATGTTATCTAGCATTTCACTCTTGCTCAGCATGGTAACATCCTCTTTAGGCAAGGACATGGTAAAACCACCCGAACGTCCACGTGGAATAATAGTAATTGTGTGGATTGGATCGGTATTCGGCATATAATGCCCAACCAAAGCATGACCAGCCTCATGATAAGCGGTAATGCGTCGGGTGCGTTCACTATCGACGCGAGATTTCTTAGCAGGACCAGCGAGTATTCGACTGATGGCCTCTTCTAAATCATCCATAATGACATGATTGCGCCCATGTCGCACCGCAAAAAGGGTTCCCTCATTAAGCAAGTTTTCTAAATCAGCAGCCGTAAATCCTGGGGTAGAACGTGCCAATATTTCCAAATTAACATCATCTGCAAGTATTTTATTGTGCGCATGAATCCGCAATATAGCTTCGCGCTCTTTGACATTAGGTTTCCCAACGATTACTTGCCGGTCGAAACGACCAGGTCGCAATAATGCTGGATCTAAAATATCTGGGCGATTCGTTGCTGCCATAATTATGACACTATCGTTGATATCAAAACCATCCATTTCAACGAGCAACTGATTAAGTGTTTGCTCTCGCTCATCATGGCCGCCACCTAAACCCGCACCACGATGCCGACCTACCGCATCGATCTCATCGATGAAAAGGATACTTGGAGAATTGCGTTTGGCGTTCTCAAACATATCCCGCACCCGTGAAGCCCCGACACCAACAAACATTTCGACAAAGTCTGAGCCGCTAATGCTGAAGAAAGGCACTCCTGCCTCACCCGCAACCGCTCTTGCCATGTAGGTTTTCCCTGTTCCTGGAGGTCCAAATAACAACACGCCTTTTGGGACACGTGCGCCCATTTGCACAAATTTTTTGGGTGTTTTGAGAAAATCGACTATTTCAGATAACTCTTCAACGACCTCTTCATAGCCTGCTACATCCGCAAATGTAATAGGTTTCTTCGTATTCTCATTGAGCTTAGCTCGGCTTTTACCAAAAGACATCGCCTTATTGCCACTACCTTGAGATTGATTAAAAAAGAAAAACCATATTCCTAAAAACAAAGCAAAAGGAATCACATATGACAACACGGCTGTCCACCAAGGGGCTGTGGGCGTTTGAGCATACTTTAGAATCGGAATATTATCCTTCATGGTCGTACGCATTTCTTCATCTTCAACAGGTAAATAAACCTCAAATTTGCGGCCATCTGTATATTCACCACTACCTTGATTTCCCTCAATGGTCAGTGATGCTACCATGCCATTCTCAACCTGACTATGAAAAGTCATGTAGTCTGGCGTTTCAATTTTATCCTCGCCACCGCTCAGGAAACTGATAATTGAAAATGCAATGATGATGAGTAGTATATATAAGCTGGCTGTCCGATATCTCTTATTCAATCACGACCGCCTCCTCTCTATTTTAAAAAAGACAATGCTAATTTTAACATATGGGGTGTTCTTCGACAATCAAAAAAACCCGAAACAAACCATTTATTTGTAGATTTCTGCTTTAAGTACGCCAATATAGGGGATTTGACGGTAATGCTCAGCATAATCCATTCCATAACCGACAACAAACTCGTTTGGTACGACAAACCCACAATAATCGGGCTTGATATCATTGAGACGCCTTTCGACCTTATCTAACAAAGCACACAGTTTCACAGAAGCGGGGTCGCGTTGCTCCAGTATACTGATTAGATAATCGAGTGTCAGCCCCGTATCCACAATATCTTCAATAATAAGGATGTGTACACCTTCAATATTCTCATCTAAGTCTTTAAGTAAGCGCACCGCGCCACTACTAGAAGTTGCATTGCCATAAGAGCTAACCGCGATACTATCCATTTTCACAGGAATCGTAATGCTACGCATTAAATCAGCTGTAAACAATACTGAACCCCGCAAGACGCAAATCAATAACAGGTCTTTGCCTGCGTAATCAATACTAATCTGTTTGCCAATCTCATGCACGCGCTCAGCGATTTGCTCGGCAGTAAATAAGATCTTTTCAATATCTTCTCTCATTATTGATCCTCCCCTATAGACAACTCCAAAATCTGCTGCGTATTTGCTGAAATTATAGCATAATTACTCCTTCTAATGCCAATAATCCAGAGGATTTGATCCTCTCCATCGACCAATAAGAGCTGACGATCACGTAAATGCCGTGGAATTTTCAAATCAATCATAAAGTTCTTGAGTTTTTTTGATCCTGGTGCTTTATATGGATAGAATCGATCTCCGGGTTTACGCGTCCGAATGGTCAAGGGGAGTTTTAGTCTATTCAGGTCAAATACTACACGCTTATTCACTTTATCTAGCGCATTCACACTGTTATGCACGATCGCGCTTAACCGCTTACCCCCTGCCGTATTTGTAAGCCCAGGGATCGTCACCATAACCGGAACAGCCAAATCATGCGACTCATGATATAAATCCCGCGCATAGAACAAACATAATTGGGTGTAGATGATCTCACAAGTTATGCCGTTCGGCAGTGATAGCGACTTGCCATGACCCTCGCTGAGGAGGCTGATCATCTCCAGAGCATGGGCATAGGTAAGATCTTCTGTGCTCCCGTTTAAACGCTGATAAGCCCGGCGCATGGCACGCAATTGGATTGCCTGCGGTTGCTGTTGCAACAAGGCCCGATTAAGCGTTATCATATTTTCTTTTACCTGCATACTCGTTGCTAAAGCCCTATCCGTCAGATCTTGGAGTAAATCATCATCATGGGCAATGATAGCCGCCATATCTGCAATTCGCTGCGTAATATTGGGATTATATTCTTGGCGTAAATACGGTAATAAATGATGGCGAATATGGTTGCGTTGGTATTTGTCGGTTTCATTCGAAGGATCTTGGCGATAGGACTGCTCCCATTCTTTCAGTAGTTCTATAATCTGAATCCTACTGATATCTAGAAGGGGTCGCAATACCAGAACACCACCCTGATGATCGGATTCACGCATACCACTTAGGCCTTTGAGACCACTGCCCCGCATTAAATGTTGAATGACTGTTTCAGCTTGATCATCAAGATTGTGCCCATAAACGAGGGCTACAGCTTCTTGATTGACAACGACCTCATTAAGAAAGTCTTGCCGAATTGTACGGCACCTTTGCTGGAGCGACCCGCTATACCCCTTGATCTGTTCGACAGCACGATAAGCGGATGTAACTGGCCAACCCAGCTCTTCAGCTAATCGCTGGGTGAAAATCGCATCATCATGGGATTCAGCGCCGCGTAATCCATGGTCCAAATGGGCGACATGGATTGAAAATCCCTTAACTTGAGCAATCGCATGACAAACGCGCAAAGCACAAACCGAGTCTGGGCCGCCACTCACCGCCACCACTACAGTGCCCTGAGTTGGCCACGGTAGCCGTTTTATTGTGCTAGCAATGTATTGAGCTGTTCGCATCATTTCCCCTCCCAGAATGTCTTACGTAAAATATTTCTAAATCTATCTAATTAATAATTATATCATGTCTATCGAGGTCATCCAACTAACTTTACAGCTAAACAAAAAACACCCCATCTGGGATGTATTGAATACTTGGTGGTGGCGACTGGAGTCGAACCAGTGACCTTTCGGGTATGAACCGAATGCTCTAGCCAGCTGAGCTACGCCACCATGTAAAAATAAATTTTGTGGTGGCGGGGACAGGACTCGAACCTGCGACCTCCGGGTTATGAGCCCGACGAGCTACCAACTGCTCCACCCCGCGACGTTACGCGTTTCAGCCACGTGCAATATAATATAACATAGTGATTTGCTCTTGTCAATCATGTTCTGCACTTTTTTAGAGCGAGTTGACGATCAAGACACCCTCCAACAAACAAGATGGCTGCACGGTAATGGCGGTTTGCTTCAGCGTGCCCATCGTCGCCAACAGAATGTCAATTCCCGCTAAGATAATATCTGCTCGTGCGGGCGGAAACATCCCACGCATTTGCTGGCGTTGTTGGGGGTTCAGTGCTGCAATATTTGCTCTAATTAAATTGATTTCAGCAATACCCAAACGAGTGTGACGAATCCGATCTGGTTCATACACTGTCAATTGATGGTGGATGGCTGCTAAAGTGGTGATGGTTCCAGCAACCCCAATGAGCTGGATAATAGCCTCTGGGCGCACATTCACCTGCTGCCAGAGAGAGTGAACATACTTGTTAAGTTGCTCACGGGCTTCTGAGGATGGATATACCGCATCACTATAGAATAAATTCGTTAAGCGGACGGCCCCAACGGCAATCGACCTGCACCATAAGCCATCTTGAGTCGCAACCGCCAGCTCGGTGCTCCCACCGCCAATATCAATAACGGCCGTTCCAGGCAAGGTCTCTGCCCCATTGGTAGCGCCCATAAAACTGTAGCGAGCTTCCAAATCTCCATCAATAATATCAATTTGAATCGCGAAATCCTTTTCAATTGTCGCAATAAACTGCTCTCCATTCTCTGCAGAGCGCAATGTGCTTGTCCCAATCGCCCAAATCTTCTGGCACTGGTAGTCACGAATTGCCTTCTGGAAATCGCGCAAGGCAAAATAGCAACGCTCCCAGGTTGCTTGATCTATGATGCCACCAAACTGCTTTAGCCCAGCTCCCAAACGCACGGTACGGTAATCGCGGTAAACTACTTGGAAACGCCCTCTTTTGACATCCGCAATCAACAAACGAAAAGAATTGCTACCACAGTCAATCACTGCCTGACGTTGCATTATTGACCTTTTACTGTTTCTGCAGGAATGAAAACAAGATCATCTTCACCTACCATGCCATATTCCAAACGCGCAATTTGTTCAATGTAGGCTAAGTCACTTAAACGCTCAGCCTCTTCTTCAAGCGAGATAATATCTGTTTTCATATCGGCAATTCTTTGTTCGAGCAATTCCTGCTGGGCCTTCAACGCGTCTAGCTCTGCCCGTTGTACCAGAAAAATGCGACCAATAAAAACAACAGCGATAATTATAATCACCAGCGCCAAATAATGTTTGCTATTCAATTTAGGTTTGGGTTGTCGGACAGCTCCCGCAACTTGACTACCCTGTTCTTGTTGGTTACGAATAACGGAATCTTTTTTTAATCGGAACCCCATGTATACCCCACCCAATCTTACTGGTCAGTCTATTAACTGTAACTCTATTTTAATAATACAATCAAACCATTGCTTGTGGCAAGTAGCATTTAAATATTTCACCATTTCCTCGTCTAAATATTCTGACACATGAATAAATGCACATTTCTTAGCCAAACTGATAACAAAACCCCTCACAACCAATCAAATTTGATGTTATAAGGGGATTTCTGTTATATAACTAGTTTTTCACTCTTAACTTCATACATCGTAGCCGCATCTGCTTTACTTGCATGACTGAGAACATCCAGAATTTCAAAAGTGACAATTCTGCTGCCAAAATCAATCTCGAGAATATCGCCGACTGCAACTGTAGTTCCGGCTTTCGCTTTGCGCCCGTTGATAATGATACGGCCATGGTCACAGACTTCTTTGGCAAGCGTTCGCCTTTTAATAATCCGTGAAATCTTTAGAAATTTATCAAGCCGCATAGTTTCATCCACTACTCTGACTTTTTAACAATCTCTTTAAAATTCTTACCAGCTTTGAATGATGGAACGTAATGAGCGGGGATGTATACTTTTTCTTCTGGTTTGCGTGGGTTATGCCCCTCGCGTCCGCGTCTAATACGGCGCTCAAATGTCCCAAACCCAACTAAACGAACATTAATCCCATCCGCAATAGAATTAGTGATTTCGTCTAGAAACATGGAAACAATGCGATCAACTTCTTTGTTTGTTAAGTTTGCCTTTTCTGAGACAGCCTTAATTAGGGCACCCTTATTGATAGTGGGGTTCTTCATTTCAACAGCTTTCTTACTCATTTGATTCCCTCCCGGATCTACAGTTTGTTTTGTTTAGCTTCTTCCCATAAAACATCTAGTTCAGCTAAAGTAAAATCTGAAAATTCTTTTCCTTCTTTTGCAACTTGTTGCTCAATATAATTAAAGCGTCGACGAAACTTTTGAATCGATTTCAATAATGCAGTTTCGCTGCTGACATTTAAAAATCGCGCTAAGTTGACCGTCGCAAAAAGCACATCCCCGAGTTCACCCTCAATCTCAGGTGCTGAAGCTTCCTTTAATTCTACTATCTCTTCATGGACCTTTGCCCAGACATCCGCAATATCATCCCAGTCGAATCCGACTCGGGCTGCCTTTGTCTGTACCTTTGTGGCCTGCATCAAGGCCGGCAAAATGGGCGGAATATTCCCCAACAAGCTGGGTGCTTCAGGTGATCTAAGCGCTTTCTCAGCCAATTTTATCTGTTCCCAATTTGCCAACACTGCCTTTTTATCATCCGCTTGGTGATCACCAAACACATGAGGATGGCGGCGCACCATTTTGGCAATAATACCAGCCAAAACATCTTCCATTGTAAACTGTTCGACTTCAGCGGCTATCTGAGTATGCAGCACAATTTGCAATAAAACATCACCCAACTCTTCACACAACATGTCAGGGTCTTCTGCCTCAATCGCTTCTAACACTTCATAAGTTTCTTCTAGAAAATTTTCCTTGAGACTTTGATGCGTCTGCTCTTGGTCCCATGGGCAACCCCCTGGAGCACGTAATGTTGCAATCACATCAATAAATTTTGCTAAGGAATTGTCCTTTGCCACAGGCAGACTGGGAACATACACGGACGTTAAATGGTCAAATTCTTGCCAATCCAATTGATAGAGCGGAATCTCTGTGACCTTCTCCAAATCTGCCACCCCTATCGCCTGTAACACCTTGATGGGATGTTCGGGTGGGTAGACCTCTAACAGGGATAATTTCACGTCACCGGCACTCAGTTTACTATAAACCTGAGTAACAAGCAACTCTTTTCCAGCCCAAATTGAGCGATCTGGTAAATCTAGGGCATCCACAGGGATAATTCCTTGGCCAGGGTCACACTTCAGATAAGCATAGATTACGTCTAGAGCACTGAGGCCAGCAACTAATTGTACACCTACATCGCTTTCAGCTGCCTTCTCCCTTAACAGTTGAACCGTCTTTTCCAGAATAAGTGGGTGGCCAGGAACCGCATAACTAACTGCTGGATAGTCTTTTAACAGTGAAAAAATATAGTTCGAAATCTGCTGGTATACTTCTTCGAAGTGCTTACCATCTTCATAAAATTGGTCGCAGGTTGTAAATTCAATATCCGTACGAGCGAGATAATCGACAACTGGGTGTTGCGCGGTACGTAGCACCAAACATTCACTAGCCACTAGGGCTTGCATCGCCCTAGGCGTTAGATCCAACGGATCCCCTGGCCCTAAACCGATGATTACTAATTCTTTATTCATCACTCTCACTCCTTAGCCAATTTAACCTGCGCGAAACCCGAATAATGGGATCGCCCAGATAGGGAATTGATTTGAGCTCAGTTTCAGAGAAGCTCTTTGTTATGAGAATTCCTAAGGCATAACTCGCAACACCAATGACCACGGGGACAAATGCCTGCATAGTAATGGAATAGCCCAAATAGGCCATTAACTGATAGCTTCCTCCCACACAGACAGCCATGATTCCCGTTGCCATCAGCGGACGGACAACCATATTGAAGAAACCAAACTTTACATCCGCATATTTACATACCGAACGCACATTTAAAAATGAGGCCACACCGTAGGCAATGACTGATGAAATTGCGGCACCTTGAATATTGAGGGCAGGGATTGCCACTAAAGTATAATTAAGTGTAATTTTAATGAGGCCCCCGATAAACAGATTGCGTACAGGTAAGTGCGTTTTACCTAAGCCCTGCAAAATCCCCGTGCAAACCTGGTGTAGTGTTAAGAAAATGACAGCAAATGCCAACACGACTAATACGGCTGCCAGATTAACATCTGCGTAAAGCAATACGGTAATCGGCACAGCCAAAAAACTTAGCCCGATTGCCGCCGGTAAACCAATCGTCAGAATGAGCTTAATCGCTAATTTAGATCTGGATTTAACCTCAAGCCAATGGCCTGCGGCACTGGCTGTTGAAATGGCAGGCACTAAGCTAGCGGACAAGGCGTAGGCTAACATTGACGGTAAATTAATCAGGGGAACCACTGCTGTCAATCGTCCATAGAGAGCGGTTGCCTGTGCTGTCGTATAACCGATTGATTGAAGTCTACGGGGAACTAATGCAACATCGATCCCATTCATTAAAGGAATCACCATAGCCCCAATCGTGATTGGAACAGCAAATATTAAAATCCGTTTAATCAATTGACCTGTGGTACGATCGCTGACCTCGCCACTTTGCGCTAACAATCCCGCAATATAGGGACGATATCTGCGATAAATATATAAAATTACCAATAAACCAATTAATGATCCCGCCGTTGCCCCAAACGAAGCACCTGCCGCCATTTGCTCCACAGGCGCATTGTGGATAAATAGATACCAAACCAATGCTAGGACAGTTATGACCCGTCCCACCTGTTCCAACACCTGAGAAATAGCCGTTGGCCACATCAATTGCATCCCTTGGAAGTATCCTCTAAATGATGCCATAATCGCGACTAAAATAATCGCAGGGGCCACTGCCAGCAAAGGATAAACCGTTCGGGGATCACCAATCATGTTGGCTATCAAAGGAGCGAAAACCATTAATCCAATCGTTACTGTCAAACCGATCCCTGATAGCAGAATAAGTGCCACCTTAAATATGCGCCGAGCTTCGCCCATGCGATTCTTGGAAAGCTCTTCAGAAACCAGCTTTGAGATTGCAACGGGTATTCCTGTCGCCGAAATCGCTAGAAGCATCGCATATATGTTATAGCCCGAGGAGTACAAACCATTGCCCTCGTCACCGATCAATCTATATAAGGGAATCCGATAAAGTGCACCCATTAAGCGTGCAAATAAACCTGCGAATGAAAGGATTGCCGCATTTTTGACAAATGATGTTTTTATTTGATTAGACATATCTGTCCTCGCTTTCTAAAACAACATTACCATTATAACAAAGCTTACCAATATAAGGAATAACCAATCAGGTGCTGATCCCGAAAATAGGTGATTAATTATCTAAAACACGATCTAAAAGACTATGAATGATCCCACTTAATTCTCTCAGCTGAGCTTCATGATCTTCCCCACTCGTTGTTATCCAGATTGTGGAGCGATTATGCCGATCCCAAGCTAGTTGTGTGCCAAATTCTTTCCACCATGACTGAATCACTTCTGGATTCAAAACCGTTTTCGCATCAAAGGTTAATCCGTAGGATTTCCCCCGTCGCTTAAGCGCTGTCACCTGTAATTTCTGACATGCCGCCTTCACTTCTGCCACCAATAATAATTTACGGACAGGCATGGGTGGCTCACCAAACCGATCAATCAATTCATCCAGCACATCTCGGATATCGCCCACATGGCGACACCCAATGATCCTCTTATACATCTCAATCTTCAATTTATTATCGCTGATATAGCGATTTGGGATGAATGCATCGATATTGAGATCCATCTCCATCTCTTGTTCTACCTCAATGACTTCACCCTTAAGCTCCCGGATTGTTTCATCAAGCAACTGGACATAAAGGTCATAGCCGACCTGCATCATAAAACCACTCTGTTCCGGACCGAGCACATTCCCTGCCCCCCGAATTTGCAGATCGCGCAACGCAATTTTAAAACCTGCACCTAACTCGGTAAACTCACGTATGGCGTTTAATCGTTTTTCTGCGACTTCGCTAAGCACCTTATGTTTCTTATAAGTCAGATAGGCATAGGCCAAGCGGTTCGTTCGTCCAACCCTACCGCGAATTTGATACAGCTGGGCCAAACCAAATTGATCTGCATCCTCTATGATTAACGTGTTGACATTTGGAATATCCAAGCCACTCTCAATAATTGTTGTGCTGACGAGGATATCGTATTCATAATTATAAAAATCAAGCATCAGTTGTTCAAGATGCCGTTCATTCATGCGCCCATGTGCCACAGCTATTCGGGCCTCAGGCATCATTTGACGCAGTTTGCCGGCTACATATTCAATATCGCGAACTCGATTGTGCAAATAATACACCTGCCCACCCCGCTCCAGTTCGCGTTCAACACATTCTTTTATCATTTTCAAATCATATTCCAGAATATAAGTCTGAACAGGGTAACGATTCGCTGGAGGTGTCGCAATCATGCTCAGATCACGCATGCCCACCATTGACATATGAAGTGTGCGAGGAATTGGTGTAGCGGTTAGTGTAATCACATCAATATTATTTTTCAAGTTTTTGATGGTCTCTTTATGGCGCACACCAAAGCGTTGCTCTTCGTCGATGACCAATAGGCCTAAATCATGAAACTGCACCTTAGACCCAAGAATTGCATGGGTTCCAACAACAATATCAACCGTACCCATCGCGAGCTCTTCAATCGTTTTTTGATTCTCTTTGTGCGATCGAAACCGGCTCATCATGGCAATTTTCAATGGATAGGGAGCTAAGCGACTCTGGAATGTGCGGAAATGCTGATGCGCTAAAATCGTTGTTGGCACCAATACCGCAACCTGCTTTCCATGCATCGCTGCCTTAAAGATTGCCCGCAAGGCGACTTCCGTCTTACCATATCCGACGTCACCACATAAGAGACGATCCATCGGTTTGCTATTCATCATATCCTGTTTGACATCACTTATCGCTTTAAGTTGGTCTTCCGTCTCTTCAAATGGGAAAGAATGCTCAAACTCATCCTGCCATTGATCATCAGCGGGATATTTAACACCGACTACCGCCTCTCGTTTCGCATACAACTTGAGCAATTCTTCTGCCATGTCTTGGACAGATGCCTTAACCCTCGCCTTAACACGTTGCCATTCATTATTGCCAAGTGCGTATAAACGTGGCTTCTTGCCCTCTGAACCAATGTACTTTTGGACGAGCTGAATTTGCTCTACCGGCACATAAAGCCGATCTTCGCCTTTATAACGAATCGCTAAATAATCACGATGTACCCCGTCATATTCCATCGTTTTAATTCCTTGATAAACACCGATGCCATGTGAGATATGCACCACATAATCACCCACTTGGAGTTCTCGATAATCCGTTAAGCGCTTGCGATCATCGCTCTGCTGGGGCTGCCTCTTAACTTTGCGCTGTTGGGTGCCAAAAATCTCAATTGCTGTCAACACAATTAAGTGAATCTCGGGGGCTTCAAATCCCTGTGCTAAATCACCCCTAATGACATAGACGTGTCCGCTTGGAAGCTCTAAGGGAAGTTCATCCACTGAATAAACAAAACTAAATCTTTCCTGCAAAAATGTTGCGAGTTCTTGTGCCTGATGTGCGGTATTGCAGCTTAAGACCACTCTAAACTTCTGTTCTTGCCACTGTCTTAACTGCTCTTCAAGTAGCTCCAATTGGCCGAAAAATGAAGGAGCTTGGCGTGCTGTAAAACTATGAATGGCAACGGGTTGGTGCCCGCTTACCTGACGGGTTAATAAGGCCATCGTTAATAGTTTACCTTGATGACGCGCTTGATCAACTAAATGATGGTAGGTGAAAATATTCGCCTGTTGATGCGGCAATAAATCCTGATTATTCTTCAGTTCATCCAGTAAACGCACTGCGAGATCTTCCAACCGTGCGGGGTCATCCCAAATAACTAAAGGTTGCTCGGCGTAATCGAATAGAGAAGCCGCTTGCTGGAAATAGATCGCATATTGTTCGAGCCCATAAGACCCGCTATGTTGGCGCAATGATTCATAATCCCGCGCCCATCGTTCTGCTGAATGATGTTGGGGAAAATTTTTTAGCATTCTTTTGATATCATTGTTTAACAAGCGCAAACCGCTATTCATATCCTCTGGCAGCCAACACTGTTCGCTTGCTGGTCGGATTGTGACTTCATCTAGAACGCGAATCGTGCGTTGGTCGCCAATATCAAAATAACGCAAAGAATCGACTTCATCACCAAAGAATTCAATTCGTATCGGATCAGCTTGCAGGGGATAAATATCTAAGATATCTCCGCGGATACTGAATTGTGCCCGCCCATCCACTTGGGTCACGCGATGATAACCAGCTGTGAGGAGGTTCTGACGCAAGTCACTGAAGTCAAGCCGTTGACCCGTCTTAATATGCCAAGTTAAATCTCTGAGCAACTGAGGGGAAGGCAAACTGCTTAGAATGGCCTCAATCGTTGTTACTATGATACCGTTTGGCTCGGTCTGTAAAATCTCCAGGCTATCCAATCTAATTTTTGTGAGATGATGGCTATCTGCCAATAGTAAATGGCGGAGACGCACATCCACTGGCGGGAAATAGCGTATTTCCCGTTTCGGCAGCAAAATCTGGAGGGTATCTTGCCAACGGGTCGCCTGCTTTTCATCGCGCACAATAATGATTGTCGGCGTGTTTTGATCACGCAAAAGGCCAGCAGTTAACGCGACCTTATGGGTTCCGTCCAGTCCATAGGCTGCCTGCTCTCCTTGATAATTTTTCAATTGTCGCCAAAGTTCTTGATAGGCTGGTAAACCTGCTAGTTGTGCAAGAATATGCTGCACTGACAAAACCTCCTCATTTAAAACTGCAAAAAGCCCCATTTGGGGTGGCTAGGGGGTATGTGCCCCCAAAAGTATTCTATTTATGTCAAAACATCATCTCTGGCTCTAGCTCGATCCTCTTACTAATCGCC
>CAZVAO010000005.1:0-43903 GCA_964625175.1 uncultured Clostridiaceae bacterium | reverse complement strand
TTCCCGTTTTTCAAGTAGATAAGCCGCTAAATCTGACATCTCAATCCCCCCTATTGCTCTTCTTTCATAATTTCTTGGACAACGTCACTGTCGTGATAGACATTTCGTGCTTTAGATCCATCATAACCGCTGACGACGCCCATTAGTTCCATTTGATCAATGATGCGTGCTGCTCGCGAATAGCCAACACGGAAACGACGCTGAATCATCGAAATTGATGCAGAATCGCTACTGACCACCAGTTTTACCGCTTCGTTAAACAACTCATCTGTTTCGAGAGCGGCCGCTTCTGCGCTACCTTTAACAGGGACTGTAAAATCTTCTTTTTCATAGGTTGCATCCATTTGGTTGGTAATGAACTTCACAACCCGTGCAACATCACCTTCTGAAATGAAAGCACCTTGAACACGTATCGGTTTACTCATGTTTTGAGCAGAGTATAGCATATCACCTTTGCCGAGTAGTTTTTCTGCGCCAGACATATCTAAGATGGTTCGACTATCAACAGCAGAAGCCACCGCAAAAGCAATCCTAGTTGGAATATTTGCTTTGATTAAACCTGTAATAACATCGACAGATGGACGCTGGGTGCCCACGATTAGGTGCATTCCAGCCGCTCGCCCCATCTGAGCAATTCGGCAGATGGCATCTTCAACGTCCTTGGAAGCAACCATCATGAGATCCGCCAACTCATCAATAATGACGATAATGACGGGTAAAGACTGAGCCTTACCTACTCTCTTAGGTACCTTATTGCTGAGCACCATATTATTATAGCTATTGATATCGCGCGCACCACAACTGGCAAGAATATCATAGCGTTTTTCCATTTCCTGAACGACCCAAAGTAAGGCAGCTGACGCCTTGCGGGAATCCGTCACAACGGGTGTAAGTAAATGTGGAATATCATTATAGGCACTTAATTCTACGCGTTTTGGATCGATCATGACAAATTTAACTTCACTAGGGGTGTAGTTAAAGAGGATACTGCAAGTGATTGAATTAATACATACCGATTTACCAGAACCGGTAGCGCCAGCAACCATTACATGCGGCATGCGGCAAATATCAAGGACAATCGGTTGCCCAGAAATATCAAGGCCTAAAGCAACAACGATATCCCCCTTAGGTTTAGCCTCTAGATAGACATCACTCGTTAAAACTTCCTTCAAATGAACGATATGATTGTATTCGTTAGGCACTTCAATTCCAATAGCGGCTTTACCGGGAATTGGGGCCTCAATCCGAATATGACTGACCGCTAAACTTAAGGCAATATCGTTTTCTAAAGATGCCACCCGACTAACTTTAATCCCTGCTGCAATCTGAATCTCATAACGTGTAATTGTGGGTCCAACCGATACTTTAGTTACCCTTGAGTCGATTTTAAAATTCTTAAGTGTCTCCTCAATCTTTTGAGCCTGACTCCGAATATGCTGCTGGTTGTTTGCTTCTTCTTTTATGACATCTTGAAGCAACTCAATATCCGGTTTTTCATAGTCAATATCAGGGATGGCAAGTTGAACTTCTAATTCGCCATCTTCTTCACCAAGGTCCATCCCACTCACTTCATCGCTTTCGATTGCTTGCTCAGTGGCTATAATGGTAGCTTGGGAAGCTTGACCACCGTTCAACTCTTCAGGACGAGAACTATTCGGATTCGCAAAGATACTGTCCTCAATAACAAGATCTAAAGCAGCAGGACTACGCTTCTTTTTCCCTGTTTCTTTTTGTACTTTAGCAGTCTCTTGGTTTTGAGCAGTCCGCTTATTTTGAATATTCTGCCGCACCAGCGCTATAGACTGAGCGATACTAAATCGCGTGATGACGAGTAATGCAATAAGGAGTAGACCGACTAACGTGATAATCATGCCAGTATAGCCGAGTGCACGTTGCAAACCATAGGCAAACAAGGCGCCAATCAGTCCACCGCCATCAACTCCGTATTTGATCCCCTCTACAATTAAGCTACGATCGACACTGAAAAGGTGAATAATCGCCAATAACGTAACAAAAAGTAAAATAATACTAAAGGCTTGATAGAGTTGGATGCTCCGTTCAGATCGGTTGAAAATGTAGACTAATCCACTGCCAATAATAAATGCAACCAATAACCAAGACCCATTTATCCCAAAGACACTCGCGACAAATCGGTACAAGAAACTGCCAACAACTCCCGAATCCGCATTATTCAACAGAATGAAAGCGATCAGAATAGCAATGAATATTAAAGCAACCCCGCTAATTTCACGGCGCAACTTATGTTCTTTAACACCTGTTTCTTTCTTAGTCATTAATAAGCTCCTCTACAAAAAAATGAGAATCAATCTTCTATACATAAACGGCTATATGATGCTGGTTACGATGACAATGCCACCAATTGCCCAGCAATAGTAAGCGAAGATCCGCCAGCCTAGCCGCCGAATAATTGTTAATAATAATTTGATAGCAATCACACCTGTAATAAAAGCGGCCAGTGCTCCCCAAACAATTCCCCAGCCAAAACTGCCACTGGTGATTACTTCAGGAATTTTAAGTAGTGCTGCACCTGCAATAATGGGGATTGACATCAAAAACGACCACTCAACTGCGGTTTCCTTGTCAAAACCACGCACAAATCCAGCAGATATCGTTGTGCCAGCACGCGATATCCCTGGGAAAACGGCTAAGCTCTGAAAGATACCAATAATCAAGGCATCAACAAATGTCATACTCATCATTTCACGTCGGCCTGTTGAGTAATTATGGGCCCAAAAAAGAATAGCCCCTGTAACCATTAAAAAGATCCCCGTTAATAAGACACTATCAAACATAGATTCGAAATACTGATTTAACAGTACACCCGTAATCACTGCAGGGATTGATGCCACAATGATGTACAGTGAAGCATGCTGATATTCCGCTCGAACTTTTAAACTTGGGATGAAAATCGATAGAAAATCGGCAATCAATAGCTTTACTTTAGACCAAAAGCAAAAAATCACAGAGAATAGAGTGCCAAAATGGAGCATAACTTCTAATGTATTGCCAGGAGCACTGATATTGAGATACTCACTCACTAAAACGAGATGCCCCGAGCTACTCACTGGTAAAAATTCTGTAAACCCCTGAATGATGCCTAACAATATTTCTTTCCAGAACATTAACCTGCCTCCAACTCCATTCTTGAACAACTCGTCACTTCGATACTCGATAAATTACAGAGCCATTCGCACTCTTGATTATATCATAGTTTCAAGAAGATTTAATAGTTAAAAATCTTTAACAAGCCCCTTAGCAAAAACATCCGACTAAGATGTAAACAGTCCGCATCGATCCCAAAGACTGAGCTACATAAAATAAATAGCTTGATCGGGCTAAGTAACCGCTTTCCGATCAAGCTAATTTAAAATCTTTATTTAAAAGCAATACTCTCGTGCTCAGGTCGCCTATCTCTGGTCATTAAGCTTTCGACCACATCCTTCGGTTTCGCACCTTCAAACAGGATTCCGTAGAGACTGGCTGTAATTGGCATGCTAACCCCTAGTTCTTGAGCCAATAGATGAGCAGAACGACAAGCGCCCACCCCTTCAACTGACATTTTTGTACTGTCCAAATAGTCCTGAAGGGACATTCCTCTGCCGATGGCTTCACCACAACGGCGATTTCTACTGTGACCAGACGTACAGGTGACAATAAGGTCTCCCACTCCCGCCAATCCAGCAAAAGTCATCGTTTCTGCACCCATAGCTTGCCCTAGTCTGGTAATTTCAGATAGACCACGCGTCATTAAAGCTGCCTTTGTGTTATCCCCCATACCCATTCCAACCATAATTCCAGTTGAAAGTGCGATGATATTCTTGAGGGCTCCGCCTAATTCAACACCAATAACGTCGGAACTGGTATACACCCGGAAAGTCGGTGTCATAAAGGCATCTTGTACAGCGTCGGCAATCATTTCTTTTTCCGATGCCACGACGGTAGCAGAAGGCTCATTTAAACTCGTCTCTTCAGCATGGTTAGGACCCGATAGGACGGCTATGTCATTGTCGGGAAAAATCTCTTTGATGATGACACTAATCCGTTTTCGCGATTTTGGGTCAAACCCCTTTGCCACATTAACGATGACGGCATCCTTTGCGACCAAGTTCTTAAAGGCGATTATATTCTCTTTGACATATGAAGAGGGAATGGCTAAAACAATTAGATCCGCTCCAACTACTGCCTCTTCAATACTTTGGGTCGCCTTAATTCTTTTAGACAGTTTTGTCTTTGGCAGGAATGTCGTGTTTATTTGGTTTTGAGAGATATCCTCATAAGTGTCTGCTTCGCGGCACCACAAGGTGACTTCTGGAAAGTTATGGCTTAATACTTGTGCCAATGCAGTTCCCCAACCACCAGCGCCAATTACTGTAACTTTCGCAAAACTCATTACTTTTTACCTTTAGACCTTTCATTAATCTTCCAGCGGATCGGCGTTCCAACAAATCCATAGATATTACGAATGACATTCTCCAAATGCCGCTGATAGGAGAAGTGCAGCAGATTCTTATTATTAACAAATAGGACAAACATAGGAGGCTTGATACTCGTTTGGGTACAATATAATATTCGCAATGGTCGACCCTTGCTGCTTGGCGGTGGGGTCATGTACATCGCTTCTTCAATAATGGTGTTCAACGTTCCCGTTGGGATGCGGATGCTCTGCTGTTCAGAAACAAACTCAACTAACTCCATTAATGACGATAGGCGTTGGCCCGTTAAAGCGGAAATAAAGACAATAGGTGCATAGTTTAAGAAAGGGGTATCGGCATAGAGTTTCTTCTTAAATACATCGAGTGTGTGTTCGTCTTTCTCTACTGTATCCCATTTATTCACGACAATAATACAGCCACGGCCCTTGTCGTGGACGTACCCTGCAATCTTCTTATCTTGCTCTGTCATGCCGTCATTTGCATCAATCATGATTAAAGCAATATCACAGCGGTCGACTGCATTCAGTGTTCGACCAACACTGAATCGCTCTAAATCTTCCTTGATTCTGCTCTTACGCCGCAATCCAGCCGTATCAATCAGCGTAATATCGCGCTTATTATACTTAAATTTACTATCCGTAGAATCCCGCGTCGTACCTGGAATATCACTGACAATTGCTCTTTTATTACCCAGTAAGCGATTGGTTAGTGAGGACTTTCCTACATTAGGACGCCCAACAATCGCAATCCTTAGACTATCATCTTCATAATCCACAGGTTTTGTAAAAGGCATCTGCGCCATGATTTCATCCAATAAGTCGCCCGTGCCTTGCCCATTCGCTGCGGATATTGGCATAACGATATCAAATCCTAAATTATAAAATTCATACATCTCTTCAGTTAACTCTAAGGTATCCACCTTATTGCAGGCAATAATAACTGGCCTTCTCTTACTGCGCAAATAGGTGGCAATATCCCTGTCCATTGGATTGAGCCCTTGTCGCCCATCCACTACAAAAACAATGACATCGGCCTCTTCAGCAGCAATATCTACTTGATATCGGATATCATCAACAAAAGGTTCATCAGAGCGAAAGTTGATTCCACCTGTATCAATTACAGAGAATTTATTTCCTAACCAATCACATTCGGCATAAAGACGATCCCGCGTAACCCCAGGGGTATCCTCCACAATCGCATGCCGATAACCGACAAATCTATTAAATAAGGTTGATTTTCCTACGTTGGGTCGCCCCACAATTGCAACTACTGGTAACATAATTTACCACCTTTCTCTATCAGAGCATCAACTAAACAATTGCCGTTGACCTCAATTATGTCTACGGGGAACTGTAAACGTTCCCTCATTTCAGTCACTGTCATATCATCTAAAAATAGTTCACTCTCAAATTGCAACATGTTGCGCGGAATAAATAAGCGCGCAGGTGCTCCAAGCCTATCGCTCAGTGTTGTGAGGATATCCCCACCCGTTACCAATCCGGAAACAGTCACTGAAGAACCGAAAAAATGATTCGTTATGGGCATTACTTGATAAGTAAAACTAGGGTTTACTTCACGTATTTGGCTAAGAAGTTGGTCAATATAGGATGCAGCCAACGTCCCAGAGGCAATTATAATTGGATTAACAAATTGTCTAGTCTGGATGTCAGACTGACGCAAATTCAATGCTTCCTCAAACTCATCAATAAATAGACGAAGCATGCCAATTCCATTCTCATATTGTGCAAATGTTTCATAATAGGCTCTATTGGGTAACGCTCTGTGGGCTCGAATATACAGCTCATCTGAACAGTAAACAACCCGACTACCGTAGTGCTTGAGCAACGCTTCCCCATACTGGTCAGCCTGATCAATAACTGCGGCCGCAATGTCAGGTGTGTACTCTTTCATTAATGGAAGATTACAACGAAACTTTGTCAAACCGACTGGAACAATGGCAATCGAAAGGATATTGGGCATCAAGGTTATCAGATCTTCTAGCGTATGCTGCAAAGCCTCCCCATCATTCATATCTGGGCAGAGTACAATCTGAGTGTGAAGCAAAATGCCACCATCCACCAAGCGCTGTAGTAATGCCATAATATCAAAAGGTGTGCGGCGACCCAACAGCTTGTTGCGCTGAGGACCTGTCTGATGCACTGAAATATAGAGGGGTGAAAGATTCAAACTAATAATGCGCTTAATCTCAGTTTCAGTGAGATTCGTACCCGTAATATACGAACCTGACACAAAAGATAATCGATAATCATCATCACGCACATACAGGGTTGGACGATGCCCAGGTGGCATTTGATCGATGAAACAAAATTGGCACTTGTTATGACATTGCTTAAGAGGCGTGATTGTTGCTGGACTGAACGTGATTCCGAGGTCGTCATCGTAGTCTTTTTCAATTGAATAGAGGGTCTGTGTCTGGTCAACATGTTCGACCAAAACGTCTATTTCTTCCTCTGCCAATAATAAATAGTAATCGATAATATCGCCTAGTGAATTCCCGTTAATACTCAGAATCCGATCACCTTTTTGCAAATTCAAATCACGCGCTATACTATCTGATTGTACACTGTGAATTACAGCACCTGTCATTAACATTCACCTCAAGTCCAAATTCAACTTATCATAGCATAAATTGTTGTAGCAATAAAGCAAATCCTTATTAATTCTTGTTTATCCTGTTAACAGGGGTGAATTTACCCTAAATTTATTTTCTAAGGCCTCGTGTGTCTAAATGATTCGGAAAAAAGGGGTAACTAGGTTGAAAAGAAACTTTCCACAAAGTTTACTGCAGCCTTCTGTTGGCATACCGCTGAAGATCAATATGGCGTTGATTACCAAAATCCCGTAACATTCCTGATATAATAAGAGGTCTTGTGGGAAGTTGCGCAATACTTGTTACTCCTAACATACGCATAATCACTTTCGTGTCTTGCCAAAACTGTATGAGATACTGATCCAGTGCTTGATAGTTTTGTTGTTTAAGGAAGGCCAACAAAGGGGTCGTCATTCCTATCGCTTTAGCGCCAAGACTTAAACAGTCGATCGCCTGAATCGGTTGGTATATTCCCCCGCTCGCCCATAGCTCCGTTTGACGCAAATCTACATTCGGATTTAAATCAAGAATACTCTCTAATGCGGTTAATCCCCAGCTGTTAATCCCGCTGATGGGACGATCCCGCCGCAGGTTCTCAACTTCTACAAAATTAGTGCCACCCATTCCAGAAACATCTATTGCAGCAGGAGAACATTTTGCAATACGAGCATAGGTTTCGCGGCTAATGCCATAACCCACACCTTTGACAATGATCGGAATATCCGCTTTTGCACAATACTCTTGGAGATTTGCTATTTTATAGCGAAAGTCACGATCGCCCTCAGGCATCACTGCTTCCTGAGCTAAATTAAGATGAACCTGGAGGCTATCCGCCGCTAAGACCTCCACCATTTCTTTAACCTTTTCCCATGGGTAATTAAGCGACGTATTCGCCATCAAATACAGTTTCGGATATTTTTGGCGCAACTTGTGATATTGATTCTGAGTATTGCTCTTTAACATCACGGACTGAGATCCTACAGCCATCGCTAATCCATGTGCTTTGGCTATATGTGCTAAATCAAACAAATAAGGGAACGTCTCAGTGGTTCCGCCTGTTGAGGCATTAATATATAGAAACTTAGACCAGCGCTGTTTATTAAGTACCACCGCACTTAAATCAATCTCACTTAAATCGCACTCCGGCAATTCAACTGGGACATAGCGAATATCGCGTTGTTCACTTAAGCATCCTTGCTTAAAGTATACAGAAAGAGAGTGTTCAATATGCTCCAGTTTGCGTTTACTGTGCATACGAATCACTCCCTTAATAGTCTATAATATTACAAGCTGGAAAACGATTTACTCAGGTTCGTCCTGCTTTTCTTGGGGCTCAGTTGCTTGGTTCTTATTCTTAGCTTTATTAAGCAAGTCGCCAAACATGTCGCCTAATGTAATATTTGAAGCTTCTTTATGTTCAACAGTTCGCGATTGACGACGTGGAGAACGATCACTACTTCCACTTCGCTCAGTGCGAGCTGGACGCTCAGTCGTTTCTTTAATGCTCAAGCTAATACGTTTCTCGGCTTGATTAACACTAAGAATCTTCACTTCAATCATATCACCAGGGTTAACTACATCTTCAGCTTTCTCGACATGCTTCCAAGCCAACTGAGAAATGTGTACCAAACCTTCGATGCCAGGTTCTAACTCAACAAATGCGCCAAAACCAACTGTTCGAACAACTTTACCTTGTTTGACTTCGCCAGCCTTATAATTCTCTTCAACCGTTGTCCAAGGATCAGCTGTTACTTGACGAATACTTAATGAAACTCTTTGACGCTCAGTATCGACTCCCAAGACCTTAACAGTAACCGTATCACCTTCACTTAGAACTTCAGATGGATGCTCAACACGACCCCAAGAAAGCTCGGAAATATGTACTAAGCCATCTACAGATCCAATGTCGACGAATGCACCAAATTTAGTTAAGCGCTGAACTTTACCCTCGAGGATTTGACCCGCTGCAAGTTCTTTCCAAGTTTCTGCTTGTTTCTCTTGGTAAGACTCTTCTAAAACGAGTTGACGAGAGAGTACAACCCTGCGTTTACGCTGGTCGATTTCAATGATTTTAGCACTGATATCTTGGCCAACAAAAACGTTTAAATCTGCAACATAGTTACGATCAACTAAAGATGCAGGTAAGAAAGCGCGCATGCCAAAGACATCAACCAAAAGGCCGCCTTTAACTGCTTCAATTACCTTACCAGTAACGACAACTTTCTCTTCATGAGCTTCGCGAACTTTGTTCCAAGATAATCTTGATTGAGCGCGCTTTAATGACAATACAGGATTACCGTTGTCATCGCTCACACGAACTACAAAAACATCTATATCATCGCCAACGCTGACAACGTCAGCTGGTGTTAATGACTTATCATTAGTCAGTTCGCGCAGTTTAACAATACCCTCTGATTTATAGCCGACATCTACGAGCGCTTCATCACTTGTTAGCTTAATTACTTTACCAGTAATAATGCTCCCACGTTGAATCGTAGCGACATCCTCGCTAAGCATATCTTCCATATTATCAGGCTGAGTAGTCTCAGCTTCTTCTTCAATAACAGACTCAGCTGCAGGTTCTTCAGTAACCGGCACTTCCTCCGTCACTTCTTCAACAACCGTTTGATCTGGTGTTGGAACCTCTTCTGTAGCTTCTGCTTCCACAGTAGCCTCTTCGGAAACTTTTGCTTCCACAGTAGCCTCTTCAGAACCTTCTGCTTCCACAGTAGCCTCTTCTATAGCCTCTGTTTCCACAGTAGCCTCATCTGTTACCATTACATCTTTTTCAAGATTTTTCTCCATCTGCACAATGACCTCCTTGATTACCCAGTCCGGCGTAGAGGCACCCGCTGTTACACCAACAACACTATCAGTTTCTTTAAACCAGTCAGTGATAATATCCGTTGCATTTTCGATGTGATAAGCACGCACTCCGGTCCGGCTACACAGCTCATATAGTCTTCTGGTGTTAGAGCTGTTATATCCACCCACGACAAATATTATATCAGCTTGACAGGCTAAGTCAACACTTGAGGCCTGCCTTATTGCTGTTGCGGGGCAAATAGTATTAAATATATTATAATTTCTGCCAATATTCTGAATATTTGCTATAAAATCATGCCATTTTGATTTATTCGCTGTTGTTTGGCTGACAATGAATTTCTTTTTTTCTGATTGTAAATAATCCGTAATTTCCGAGTAATCAAGCGTTGCTATTGAGTTATTTGGGCAACGACTTAGGATTCCTTTTACCTCCGGGTGATCTGCTTCTCCGAACACAATAAGAGTCGCTTTTTGCTGTGCTGCTTCTTCTGCAATCCGATGAATCTTGGCAACATCGGGGCACGTTGCATCAATAATTCTTGCCCCCATTTTCTCAAACTTTTGAAGGGTTGCGAGTTCCGTGCCATGTGCGCGGATGATTATTGTATCACGAGCAGTTAATGGTTCTCCTTGCCAGATCCGCAAACCTTGTTCGGTTAAACGCCGCATGACATCTTTATTATGGACGAGGTCGCCAGCGACATAGACCTGGTCATCTGTTACCAGTGCTTTCTCTGTTATCAAAACCGCTCGGCGAACGCCACCACAAAAACCCGCATGCTCGGCTAATATAACCTTATTCATGATGACTTAATCCTGAGGCAATAACTGCCATGAGTTGCGACGTAACTCTCTCCAATTCTTGCCGATCGATTTTCTCATCTTTCTTAATAACAATCACGGGTTGAAATCGCAGATGGATAACACTGCGAAACCCCAGTTTATGATAATCAATCGATACCGGTAAGATGGGACTGCCAGTGCGCAAAGCAATATAGGCGGCACCATTATGGGCTTTGCCCATTCCATCCTTGTTACGTGTGCCTTCCGGGAAAATGCCAACAACTCGCCCCTCGTTTAACCGCTGACTAGCGAACTTTAAAACTCTACGATCGGCACTTCCCCGCTTGACTGGATGAAAGCCTGCGGCAGTGAAAAGGAAACTCAATATTGGGTTGCGGAACAACTCTTCTTTAGCCAAAAAGTGAATCCTGCGGGGTACGGTTATCGCTATCCAAATAGGGTCGAGCCAAGTACTATGATTACCGCTGACAATCAGCTGTCCTTTGGGGAAATCATGTGGTCGATCATGCACCTGAATATTATAGAATAATCGCATAAAAATGTTTAAAAATGCAACGGATAGATAATAAAGCATCACCTATTCCTACTCTCGTTAATTGCCGTAATGATCTGCTTGACAACCTCAGCAATTTGCATATTAGTACTGTCAATATAAAGCGCCCCGTCAGGAACAACAAGCGGTGAAATCGAACGACTGCTATCAATCTGGTCACGTTTGCTAATCTGCTGTTCAATCAAAGCAAGTTCCACCTCTTGTCCTTGATCCAGATACTCCCGAAAGCGCCTCAAAGCTCTTTCTGCCACACTCGCTGTCAAATAGACCTTAACAGCCGCTTCAGGGAACACCACACTGCCCGTGTCACGCCCCTCCAGCACCACGCCTTGTGGACTATTCTGACCAATTTGACGTTGGATGTCAACTAAGGCTTTGCGAACTTTCGCATGAACAGACACTTGTGATACCTTATCATTGACGGCAATCGAGCGAATGAACGGTGCTAGGTTTAGGCCTCGATAATAATAGTCGATTCTATCCTTAAAATACTTGGGCTCTAGTTCTTGGGCAATTCCTGCCAGCGCCTGCTCATCATCCTCACTGATACCATAAAGGATCGCTGCACAGGTTACAGAGCGGTACATCGCGCCTGTATCGAGATAAGCCAGTTGATATTGCTCCGCCACTGCACGGGCAATGGTACTCTTGCCTGCACCTGCTGGACCATCAATTGTTATAACAAAACCTTTTTGCTTCTTATTCATTGGTTTGCTCCCTTATGAGATCAGGTCGTAATGAGCGTGCTGCCCGCAAATAACAGTGCTTAGGCTGAAAGTCATTACAGCAATGCACATGCATCATAACTCTCACACATTTCTGTAGTGCTCCAGCGACGGGTATTTCGGTGGCACACATTAATGCAACATCCGTGATACCGATATCACGTGCGGCTTTGGCAGGAAATGCCTGATTGAGGTCAGGGGTCACGGTAAACAGCAAACTAATTAAATCCGTTCTGTCCAACTTATTATCGGCTAACAGCGTCTTTAGTAGTTCAACTGTGGCTTCTAGTATCGCATCTGAGGTGTTTTCCGCTGCCGTAATGGCGCCGCGTATAGCAAATGTTCTCATCATCCTGTCTCCTTAAAATCTTACTCTTTTATAATAACTTGAACCTTAGCAAATCTCAATCATTTAAACATCTTTTTTGCTCAGCACGGCGCTGATCCAAAATTTTCACGTGCGCAAGCAGGCACGTTCTTAATAAAAGCACCCCGCTTCATATATAGGGGTGCTAAATAATTGTCTTTCGTTAATCGGTGCTGTGCTTAAGCATTGGATAACTGATGGTCTTGTTTTAGACGACTAACCTCTTGATCCGTCAAATAACGCCACGCCCCACGATTCAAATCCTGACAGGAAAGACTCCCAAATAAAATTCGCTCCAAGGCGATTACTCTGCGGTCCAATTCATCAAACATCCGTCTGATTTGCCTTTTACGTCCTTCATGAATGCTTAATTCGACAATCTGGCTATCGGATAAGGTCTGTACAATACGACACTTTGCTGGTGCTGTCAACCCCTCCTCGAGCAGTATCCCATCCGTTAACTTCCGTATTTCTGAATGATTGAGTTTGCCACTAATTGTCGCGCGATAGGTTTTCCACACCCCGAAGGATGGGTGTGTCAATTGATACGCAAGATCTCCATCATCCGTTAGCAATAAGACGCCTGTCGTATTGTAATCCAGGCGACCCACTGGGTAAACACGTGCTTGCACCTTTACCAGATCCAAAACCGTCTTACGGTTATGGGTATCGGTTACACTCGTAATCACTTCAATCGGCTTATTGAGGAGGATGTAGGTGTAGGCCTTTGCAAAAGAAATTAACTGGCCATCTACGGCAATTAAGTCTTTCTCACGATCGACCTTGTGCCCCATCACGGTAACCACATCTCCATTAACCGTTACTCTGCCCTCACTAATGATCTTTTCACAGGCTCTGCGCGAGGCAACCCCTGCGTGGGCTAGTACTTTCTGTAAACGCTCCATCAATAATTCCCCCTAAGACAGGATAGTGAAAGCAATATATGCGAAATAACCCATAAAAAGAATCGCACCTTCGAATCGGCCTAACACATTCTTTGTTTTCCCAAAAATAAGTAACAGAACCATGAATGCTGCCATAACGGGCAAATCAATTCGGATATTTTGCGGTGAAATACTGAGCGGGTTAATGAGAGCTGAACCCCCAACTACCCAAGTCATATTGAGAATGTTCGCCCCCACGATATTGCCCAGTGATAAGTCTTGATGTCCTTTATAGGCGGCTGTCAAAGCAGTCACCAGCTCAGGGAGAGATGTGCCTAACGCAATGAGTGTTAGTGAAATGACAATTTCAGGAATATGGAAAAACTCAGCAAGTGTCACGCCCGAATTGACGACCAAACGACTTCCAATCACAACGAGCAACGAGCTCAAAATGAATTTAATAATTTGGATGCCCCACTTACCTTCTACCTCAGTGATTTCACGTTCAACAGAATTGCGTACTTCATTGTAAATAAGATAAACGAAGCCAGCCAAAAAGAAGATCAGGACAATCGCATCCGCCCGTCCAATAGTAAAGTCTTGCGACATTAAGAAAAGCGCGCCTGCAACCACAATCATATAAACCCCACGATTGACAAAACCCTTTTGCTCTACTTTGAATTGCCTATAGATTAGAACCATCCCTAAGATGAGTCCTATATTGCAAATACAAGACCCAACCGCGTTGCCAACTGCCATTGATGCGTGGTTTGTATAGGATGCATAAACAGAGACCGAAAATTCGGGTAAAGTTGTCGCCAAGCTCACAATGGAGATCCCAATAATCACTTTGGGAATGCCTGTTTTTTGAGCAATCCAAATGGCAGCATCAATAAAAACATCTGCGCCCTTAATAATCATTATTAAACCAATAACCAAACCAAAGATGCTACCCCAAGGAACCATTGTCTTACCCCCAACATTAAAATCCATATTATTATTCCAGAAAACGTCACCAAAGTAAAACAAAAACGGCAAAAAACATTTGCTAACAGCAAAAATCTCCATTCTGCAAATCAAATAATCGTAACGTGTGGCAGATTATCTGATTTTGCTAAACTATTTGATGTCGGCTTGTCCCAGCTAAACAATTCTTTACTCTGCGCTAACGGTGTCGTTCGCTCATTTTAGATTGGCAAGCGCTATTCACTTACAAACAAACACAACCCACTTAAACAAGCAGGTTGTGCTTAGATTTATGTTAAAGACTACTCAACTTCCACTATGACTTCGACCTCTACTGGCACATTAAGGGGAAGTCCACTATGACCGATGGCCGCACGTGCATGCATACCTTTTTCACCAAATACTTCAACAAACAACTCACTCGCACCGTTGACCACTTTAGGCTGGTCACCACTCTCTGGAACGCTGTTGACATAGCCGGTTACTTTAACAATTTTCTTAACGCGGTCAAGATCGCCAACCATCGACTTAATAACTGCTAAACAGCTAATACCGCACAAACGGGCAGCTTCATAGGCGTCTTCAATGCTAATGCTCTCACCTAAACGTCCAGTGATAATTTTGCCATCTTTACGAGGAATTTGGCCAGATACAAAAATTAAATTTCCTGTTTGAACAGCAGGTACATAGGCAGCTACTGGTTTACCAGGATCCCCTAATGTGATTCCCATTTGAGCCAGTTTTTCTTCAATTTTCATGTTAAAATACTCCTTCCAATATATCAAATATTTATTCTCGGCTAGCTCGTTACCTCACTAACCTACCGCTTCGAGTGCATCGCACCTAAGTTAAATTATACCTTTTTTTTGATGGGGCGTCACCCTAAAATCAAAATTAAAACTTCAATCCCTCTGGTTTCGGCAAATCTGATATATGGTCAAGTCCGAAATATTGCAGAAATGCCGCTGTTGTTCCATAAAGAATGGGTCTACCTAGAGCCTCTTTGCGTCCTACAATCTCAATGAGTCCGCGCATCAGCAACATCGCAATGACCCCATCACTTTTAACCCCCCGCAAATCGGACACCTCGAGACGGGTAATCGGTTGCCGAAACGCTACAATAGAGAGCGTTTCCATCGCTGCCCTAGATAGTTTTGTATTGCGCAGCGGACGGAGTTGTTTAACATAGTCGTTATAGTTTTTATTAACCACTAAGATTAAACCCGTATCAATCCGCTTCAAATCCAAACCACTATTCGCGACGTACCTAGCTTTCAACTCCTCAATCACTTCATCTAAAACAGCTGCATCAATCGCAAGTAATGTGCAAAGTTGTTCATTTTCTAAAGGTTCATCACAGGCAAACAACAGGGCTTCCAATGCATTAACTTTTTCAATCATGTTCTCCATAAGATTATTCCTTTCCTTCAGCTGCCAGAACAATGCACTGCCCATCCGTCTCATAGGCAACTAACAGGACGCCACTCCGAATGCTCTCCAGCAAGGCCAGGAACGTAACGACTACACTAAACCGATTCGGTAGATAGCGGAACAGTTCAACCAAATTGCGCGGTTTTAAATGGCACATATCGTTCAGCCAAGTGACTTGATCTGCAATTGTAATGCTGAAAGACTCAACACTGAGTGGCTCTTCTTCCTTGCCGAATTCAAGCAGAATCTGCTCGAAGGTCATCGCTAAATTAAGCAGCGATACCTCATCAAGAAAGCGATTAGGGTCGACTTCTTCCTCAATCATGAGCTCATTTGCGCCACGTCTAAAATAGCCGAGATCAGCCGTTTCCCACTCCGTCATGATATCCGCTAGAACCGTATAGTATTTCTTGTCCATGAGGTTAAGTAAAAGTTCCACCTCTTCCTCTTCAGCGAAGTGTTGACTATCTGGGAACATCGTTTGAACTTTAATTCGCAACAAAATAGTAGCAACATGCAAAAAAGATGTCACCTGCTCCATATTTTCAATATCCAATTCGCCAATATAGGCCTGAAAATCATCCGCAATTTGAGCTAAAGAAATCATCGTGATATCCAGTTTTTTCTTTTGTACTAATTGCAAGAGGATGTCGAGTGGACCAGCAAAAATCTCTGAATTTATGGCAAATTTCATCTTAATACACCCTAAAGAAAAATGATGTAATTGGCGAGCGAGACGACCATACCAACTAAAGGTGTTAGCACTTTATCTATTATGTTTGTATAGATTAATACTAACAATATGATTGTCGAGTAGCGCTGGACGCGATAATACAACTCATACTTATTTGGCAACGGCAGAACCTCAAGTAGAATCTTAGATCCATCCAAAGGTGGTATGGGCAAGAGATTAAAGATACAAAGCACCGCATTGATCATCACCATATACTGCATGATTTTCCAAAATGCTTCATAAGGCACAACTGGCAATAGAAACTTCATCAATAATGCAACCAGTATCACAATGATCAGATTTGAAGCCGGACCAGCTAGAGAAACTAAAATTCGGTCCCGCTTGGGATTCTTATAATAACGCGGATTGATTTGCACGGGTCTGCCCCAGCCAAAGCCAAACAGAACCAAACAAACTAACCCCATCGGATCAAGGTGGGCTAAAGGATTAAGGGTGAGCCGCCCTTGCAACCTCGGGGTGGGATCACCAAACATATTTGAGGTATAGGCATGAGCAAACTCATGCACTGTAAGAGCAATTAAAATTGCCGGCAGTAAAAATAGCAAATCTGGACTGGTTAAACGGTCGATTATATTCAAAACAACACCTCATTCTAAAGCTAAACTGTCTCTCATTATACCTATATTCACACATCTTTGACAATAGTCCAGCAAATCCTTACGTCTTACTTCATACTTTAAGCGGAATTCTGATAAGGACTCCGCTTAAAAATAACCGCCCAGCAAGCCATACCGCGACCTACTGAGAGCGGTTTATTCAATTATCATCTCGACATGACTCACAAGGACCGATTCGGATCAATGACAGCCAAAATCAAATCCGGACTAGCAAAAGCTTCAGAGCTTATGGTTAATGCGGCCTTAAACATCGTATCAAGTGTATCTTGGTGTAAATCTAACGAGGTGTACAATTCGGCTAGCACTTCACCCGTTTCAACATAATCACCGATATGCTTGCAGAGCTTTACTCCGGCACTATAGTCAATATCATCTTTTTTAGAGGCTCTGCCAGCACCGAGGTACATGGCTAACTGTCCAATTTTCAAAGCATCAAGATTGGTAATATAACCACTCTTAGATGCTACAATTTGGTAAACCCATGGGGCCTTAGCAAAAAGATCCACATTAGAAAGATAGGCGACATCTCCGCCTTGTGCCTTTACCATTTGCCGGAATTTTTCGAACGCTTCACCCGATTCTACTTTTTCCAGAACCAAATCTTGCGCTTCTGAGAGGGTCGGCGTTAAGCCCGAGGCCCAAATCATCTGGGCACTTAATTCAAAACACAATTCTTTTAATCTAGGAGATTCGCCCCCTTTTAGGATTGAAATCGCCTCAATGACTTCCAGAGAGTTGCCAATTGCATTACCCAGCGGGAAGTTCATATCCGTCAAAAATACAATGATATGCCGCTTAAATTCTGTCCCAATCTTCACCATCATATGAGCAAGCTGACGGCCATCTTCAAGTGTTTTCATAAACGCGCCATTACCAACCTTAATATCGAGTGCGATGACATCCGCTCCAGCTGCAAGCTTCTTAGACATAATTGAGGAGGCAATTAAGGGGATTGATTGCACCGTCGCAGTCACATCGCGCAGGGCATAGATTTTTTTATCAACCGGCGCTAATGCGCTCGTCTGACCAATGATTGCTAATCCAATCTGTGCAATCTGTTGTTGAAACTCTACATTGGTGAGTTCAATGCGAAAACCAGGAATACTTTCCAGTTTGTCGAGTGTGCCACCCGTATGGCCAAGCCCTCGTCCACTCATCTTAGTCAACGTACACCCAGCAGCGGCTACAATAGGACCTACAATTAAAGACGTCGTATCCCCCACTCCCCCGGTTGAATGTTTGTCAACCGTATGCGCATAATGGTGTGCCAGATCTAGACGTGTTCCAGTATTAAGCATAGCGCGTGTTAGATGGATGGTCTCATCATCCGTCATTCCTTGAAAGCACACCGCCATCATCCATGCCGACATCTGATAATCGGGGATGGACCCATTTTGGTAGTGATCAATTAGCCAATCGATCTCTTGACTGGTATGCGCTTGCCCTAATTTCTTTTTAAGTATCAAATCGATCATTTTCATTTGGAGATCGCTCCTAGCATCGATTCGCCATGCCAAGGTTGTAGCCCGAAATTAGCTAAGATGGTCGCACCAATATCGCTAAAGGCTCGATCCCCTAGATAACCCGTTCGGCCATTGTTATAAATCAACAGCGGCGTAATTTCCCGCGTATGATCGGTTCCCGCATAAGTTGGATCATTACCATGATCTGCGGTAATAATTAACAGGTCATCCTCACCAAGGCTATCAAGAATCATGGGAAGATAATCATCAAATTCTTGTAAAGCCTGTGCATAGCCGACAACATTACGGCGATGCCCATACATAGAGTCAAAATCATTTAAATTTGCAAATAAGAGCCCTTGACTAAAGTCTGGTTGTCGCATGTAAGACGTTATTTGTTTCATTCCTGAATCGTTATTTCCCGTATGAGTCGTAAATGAAATGCCTCTACCTGCAAAAACATCCTCTATTTTTCCAACAGCATAGACCGGTATTTCGTTGTCTACTAAAGCGTCTAACACCGTTGAACGCGGAGGAATCAATGCATAATCGCGGCGATGCTCCGTGCGTTTGTAGTTGGGGTATTCTCCAATAAACGGTCTAGCGATGATGCGGCCAACGGCATCCTTCCCCTGCATCATCAAACGTGCCGTTTCACAAATTTCATATAATTGCTCTAAGGGAATAATTGACTCATGAGCTGCGATTTGCATCACGCTATCCGCAGAAGTATATATAATAGCCTTACCTGTTTCCTCATGTAATCGTCCAAGTTCTTGAATAATCGTCGTTCCAGATGCTGTTTTATTGCCTAGAAAGCTATATCCAGTTCGCTCAGTGAGTTCAGCTAGTATTCGCTGGGGAAATCCATTTGGATAAACAGGGAGCGGTTGTTCAATCATGACGCCCATCATTTCCCAATGGCCCGCTATGGTGTCTTTGCCCACACTATGTGGAAATAATTGGCCATAATAGCCTTGTTGATGTGGCTTACTTGCCAAGCCCATCAAGCTTGCCAGCCCTAACTTCTCAAGATTCGGCAATCTTAAACCCGTTCTCTCATATATGTGCCCCAACGTAGACGCGCCCTCATTGCCAAAAGCTGCCGCATCGGGTGCCGCTTTAAGTCCAACGCTATCTAATATGATGAGCACAATTCGTTTATACATATTACTTACTCCTCTACTGCTAGCTCCAATAACCGAGTAATTAAATAAGAGTAGGTCATCCCCTCATTAATCATTAATTTGGGAAACATACTAATCGGCGTAAAGCCAGGCATTGTATTTATTTCGTTGATCAGCACTCGCTCTGTGTCATTTTCAACAAAAAAGTCGATTCGTGCTAGCCCTTTGCACTGCAAAGCTCGATAAGCTCGTGCACTTAATTGCCTAATTTGCTGGATTATTTGATCATTTAGGACGGCAGGGATAACCAGCTCTGCGCAATCATTAAGGTATTTGGTGTCATAATCATAATAATCTGCATTCGGGATGATTTCGCCAGGGTTAGAAATTATTAACTGATTGTTACCCAAGACAGAGCACTCAATCTCTCGACCACTAATCCCCTGTTCAACAATGACTTTATTGCCATAGGAAAGCGCGATATCAATCGCTGCACTTAGTTCTGATCCATTATGTACTTTGCTAATTCCAACGCTTGATCCTAATGCGGCTGGTTTAACAAATACTGGATAGCGATACGCTTCAATTTTTGCTAAGAGGGCTTCTCTTTCCGTAGACCATTGATGAGCCGTAAAATGCTGGTAGGGAATCACCTCCACACCTGCCATAATGAGCAAATCTTTTGTGACCGCTTTGTCCATGCAAACAGCAGAGGCAAGAACGGAACTCCCGACGTACTTTTTGCCAAGTGATTCGAGTAACCCTTGGATGGTTCCATCTTCACCGCCAGGGCCGTGGAGAATTGGAAAAACCACATCACTCGTTTTAATTAATTCTAAAGCATTGGAACAGCTCCAGACATCGTCTGAGGCTGTCCAAGTAGTGGCTGCTGGATAAACGGCTTGCCGATTCGGAATCAGGGCCCTCGGATTGACGTTGACCACGTAAGAACCCTCTTTCGTAATGGCTAGTGTTGCTGGCCAAAAACGCTCTCGATCGATTGCATCTAAGATTGAGGCTGCTGAGCTGATTGAAACCTCATGCTCAGCAGATATCCCTCCAAAAATTATCAATACTTTGCTTCGCTGCATAATCTTCACCTTTGCTAATTTACTCTACAATATTGTTGCTCTACCAGAATAAATCAGTCCTCTTTCACAATCTATTGTTATTAAATCTCCATCTTTTACTAAATTCATAATGTTGCGAGCATTGACGATTACTGGCTTACGGAAGTTAAGACCAACAATTGCTGCATGTGAAGTTAACCCACCTAACTCAGTGACCACCCCTGCTGCTTGGGCAATAGCTTGCACAAAAGACGGGTCCGACTGCAGGCAGACGATGATGCTATCCGACTTAACTTTCAATAAATCCTTTTTCTCGCGTACAATGACCGCTGGGGCCACCAGTGATTCGCTTCCAATACCAATGCCGTGTGTGAGAACTTTACCCACGGTATGTACTTTAATTAAATTTGTTCCACCCGGTAATGCAACAGGGACCCCCGCAGTAATAATCACAGAATCGCCTTCGGCGATTAGATTATTGCGTAGCGCTACCGCGATTGCATCTTCTAAGAGTTCATCCGTATTCTCTACTGCTTTGCCCACTAAAGGTTTGACTCCCCAAACCATCTTAAGCTCATTGGCAATATTCGGCAAAGGTGTAACCGCTATAATATCAACTGACGGTCGATATTTGGCAATCATCCGGGCAGTATAACCAGATTGGGTGGGCGTAATAATCGCTCTTACACCAAGCTTCTCAGCCATTTGGCACACCGTTTGACCGATGACATCCGTAAGACCAGGGTGTTCAACATGGAACGTATATGAGGTTAACGGATATTTGATCCCTGCCTCAGTAGTTTCCGCAATCTTGCGCATCATTTTAACAGCCTGTACGGGATAGTCACCAGCAGCCGTCTCACCAGAAAGCATCACTGCGTCAGCACCTTCAAATACGGCGTTCGCTACATCACTGGCTTCCGCTCTCGTCGGGCGTGGATTACGTATCATTGAGTCAAGCATCTGAGTTGCTATAATAACCGGCTTCCCGACCTTGCTACACTGTTTCAGCATTTCTTTTTGACGTAGTGGGACTTCTTCGGGGGGTATTTCCACACCGAGGTCACCGCGTGCCACCATAATGCCATCCGAAACCTCAATAATCTCTTCAATATTATCTAAACCTTCACGATTCTCGATTTTAGATATGATTTTAATGCCAGAATTATACTCTTCTAAAATACTTCGGATCTCTAGAACATGCTCAGCACTGCGCACAAAAGATGCCGCAATAAAATTAAAATGGTGTCTAATCGCAAATTTGATGTCAATAACATCTTTTTCGGTAACGGCTGGAAGACCTAGCTTAGCTGTAGGTGTCGATACTTTCTTGCGATCACTTAAGGGACCCCCATCCTCCACAAAACACTTAATCTCTGTTTCATTGACATCAATTACCTTAAGCGTGATATTACCATCGTCAAGGAAAATAACATCATCGCATTTCAGATATTTTGGCAAATCTGAGTAATTGACATGTGCCTTTAAGGAAGTTCCCATCATCTCATCGGTCGTCAATATAAACTCTTGTCCATTTATTAATTCAACTTTACCAGCTTCAAACAACCCCAAACGGACTTCTGGTCCTTTGGTATCGAGCATTGTAGCAATACGTCTTGATTTTCTCCGGGCTATACTGCGCAGCAAATTAAGACGATCCTGATGCTCCTGATGCGTTCCATGACTGAAATTAAAACGCGCCACATCCATGCCATTTTGGATCAATGCTGCCATGACATCATCATGATCCGTTGCAGGTCCTAAAGTACAAACTATTTTTGTTTTTCGCATTGTTATCACCTCAATATAAATATTTTAATTCAAAATAATACAGACAAATACACATTTAAACTATACCAGAAAATAGCCACAAACCAAAACACTATTACCTAATATTAACGTAGAATGTTCTGTTTTTGTAAAATCTCTTATTTGATATTTAATTATCGCTATTTTATGCCCATTTCTATTGCCTCATAAACACCAAAATTGCGTTGTGATCCATCTCAAAGCATACGCTAAAAGAAATAGAGACTGGCTTACGGCTGCCAGTCTCTTAAATAGGATTATACGGGAAACTATTCTTGGAAAGTTAGACCGCGGTCCAAAGCCAACTCATTGAGCGGTAAGAGATGATGATGCCGCTCAGGCAATGCTTTTTTCAGCGACTCAAGAACGGCTGACTTATCACAGGCTTGCGTATGGTTTAGCAAAGTGCCAAGAGCCACAATATTCGCAACGCGCGAGTTGCCTAGCTCAGCAGCAATATCATTACAAGGCACGGCAATCACTGTCACATCTGTCCGTGTCGGTTTTTCTTCAATCAAGGAGCTATTATAAATAATTAAGCCGCCAGGTTTAACATCATCCTGGAACTTATGCAAGGAAGGGAGATTCATGGCAACCAGGGCACTTGGAGCCGTGATCAACGGAGAAGCAACCTCTTTATCAGAAACGATGACCATGCAATTAGCGGTTCCGCCACGCATTTCCGGACCATATGACGGCAACCAAGAAACATTTTTACCTTCTAACATCGCTGAATAGGCTAATAAACGCCCCATCAACATAACACCTTGCCCACCGAAACCGGCTATGATGACTTGATGATTCATTATTTAACCTCCTCAATGTCTTTATAAACCCCGAGAGGGTAATAAGGCAACATATTCTCTTCAAGCCACTCCATCGCTTTTACTGGAGGCATTCCCCAATTTGTTGGGCACGTTGACAGAATTTCAACCATGCTGAATCCTTTACCAGCAACTTGATATTCAAATGCCTTTTTAATTGCTTTTTTCGCATTCATGATTTCTTTTATATTGTGAACCGATGTGCGTGCAATATAGGCTGGACCATCCATTACCCCCATCATTTCAGAAACTTTCAACGGGAATCCCGCTGTGGTCACTTGACGTCCATATGGAGATGTCGTGGTCTTTTGATTGGGCAATGTTGTTGGGGCCATCTGTCCGCCAGTCATACCGTAGATTGCATTGTTAACAAAGATGACCGTTATATTCTCAGAACGTGCAGCAGCGTGAATAATTTCAGCAGTTCCTATAGATGCAAGATCGCCATCTCCTTGATAAGAGAAAACAATTGAATCAGGGAGGGCCCTTTTAATACCCGTGGCAACGGCAGGTGCTCGGCCATGTGAAGCTTGCTGCATATCACAGTTAAAGTAATTATAAGCCAATACAGAACAACCTACTGGGGCGATTCCAATCGTACGCTTTCTTATATCCAACTCGTCGATTACCTCAGCAACTAAACGATGAATTATACCGTGCGTACACCCGGGACAATAATGAGTTATAGTATTGGTGAGCGCCTCTGGACGCTTAAAGATGACAGTCATTAGGCTAACTCCTCTCGAATTTCTTTGACCTTCGCCAGAATCCCCTCTGGGGTCGGGATCATACCACCACTCCGGCCATAGAAGTATACCGGTTTGCGACCATTAACGGCTAAACGCACATCTTCAACCATTTGGCCCATGCTCATTTCAACAGATAAGAATGCTTTTGTACGATCCACAAATTGATCAAAAGCAAGCGTTGGGAACGGCCATAGCGTGATGGGACGAATCAACCCAAGCTTGATTCCTTCAGCAGCCGCAAGCTCGATTACACTTTTAACAATACGTGCTGTTGTGCCATAGGCAACTAAAATAATTTCTGCCTCATCACAATTCACGGTTTCATAACGCACCTCTTGATCTGTAATCTCTTGGTATTTTGCTGCCAAAGCAATATTATGATCTTCACATTTCTGAGGATCCAAGAATAAAGAGTTGATCACATTGGGGGTGGTACGTTCTCCCATTCCCGTTGAAGCCCAATCTTTAGCGGGTAAATCTATGGGTTTTCGCTCTGTAAATTCCACTGGTTCCATCATCTGACCCAACATACCATCACCAAGAACCATCACTGGGTTACGGTAAAGATCTGCTAAATCAAACGCGTCTTGAACCAAATCCACCATTTCCTGAATCGTGGAGGGGGCTAATACAATTAAATGATAGTCGCCATGGCCACCACCCTTTGTTGCCTGAAAGTAGTCCGACTGAGCAGGTTGAATGCCTCCTAAACCTGGACCACCGCGCACAATATTAATGATGACGCAAGGCAATTCGGCTCCTGCGATATAGGAGATTCCTTCTTGTTTTAAGCTAATCCCAGGGCTAGATGATGACGTCATGACACGCACTCCTGCGCCCGCTGCACCATAAACCATGTTGATCGCAGCAACCTCAGATTCAGCCTGTACAAATACGCCACCGAGTTGCGGCAAGCGCTTAGACATGTACTCTGGGACTTCGTTTTGGGGAGTAATTGGATATCCGAAAAAGTGAAGACAATTTGCGGCAATTGCAGCTTCGCCAATTGCTTCGTTGCCCTTCATTAACTTTTTGACCATAATCTAATCCTCCTTCTTCTCTTGATGGATTTCAATCACAACATCTGGACACATCATCGCACAGAATTTACAGCCAATACATGAGCCAAGATCCGTTACTGTTGCGTAATAATAACCTTTACTATTGATCTGATCACTCATGTGGACAATTTTTTTAGGGCAAACTGTCGTGCATAATTGACAACCCTTACAACGCTCTTCAGCAAATACAGGATAGGATATCGTCTTTGCCATAATAGACCTCCTTAGTTTTTGCGCCAATATGGCGACAATTGTAAATTTAATAATAAAAAATCAGTAGGTACAGCGGGATAACCCAACTCATCAACCAATTTCCTATCAATTGCAGTGAATACAACTGGAACATTTAATTGCTTAGCAACTTCCGCTACAATGCGATGACCTTCAGCTATCAAATCAAGCGTCGTTTCGTACAGCAAATTTGTATTGTTAATAACGCCATCAAAATGTTGCTGAGCATTGCCCATAATTTTATGAGCAAGGGTTATTAGCTGCTTAACCGTTCCTTGTTCGGGTCGAGACGTGTTAACGACTAGGTACATCTTCTTATTCTGCGCAATCGCATTTTCGTAGCGACCCAAAACGCGTGCACCCACATCGTCTCCGCCAACATCAATAATTGCATAGATCGTATCATCTCGCATGATGCGTTCAATACCTGGAGGCAATGCCGGCAAAGCAGAAGTGCTTAATTCGCCTAGGGGTGCAATGACGACTACACCCGCTTCTTCTAAAGGAATCTTGGCTTCACGCGACCGAAAATAGGGGTTAACCACATCAATATCTGCTATAGCGACGTGCTGATAAAACGCCTTCGCCGCCATTGCATAATTAACGGCAATCTCTGATTTGCCACTTCCATAACCGCCTGTAAAAATAACGACTGGGGCTATGCTATTCTCAATCGTGGCTTTAGTAGACATTGGCAACCTCTTCCTTGTTGAGAACTCGAATCGCTCCTGCAGCTAAAGCATCCATTTCAAACTCCCCTGGTAACACCTCTACCGGTGCAATAAATGAAACCCCTTCAATGATCCACGGAATTAAATATTTCTGCTCATAGGCTAAGCCACCCGTCAAAATAATTGCATCGATCGCCCCTTTATTAGCTGCAGCCAAAGCGCCTATTTCTTTAGCCACCTGGTAAGCCATCGCCTTCAGAACTAACTGGGCATAATCATCGCCGTCTTCGATGCGCTGTACCACTTCGCGCGCATCGTTGGTATTGAGATAGGCCACTAAGCCGCCTTTGCCTTTGAGGAGCTTCTTGATCTCTGCAACCGTAAAGTCACCCGAATAGCATAAACCCGCAAATGAACTTGCCGGCAAACTACCCGCACGCTCAGGTGTGAATGGCCCATCGCCGTCTAAAGCATTATTGACATCAACCGTCGCACCGTGTCGATGCAGTCCGACTGAAATTCCGCCTCCCATATGAGCAACAATCAGATTCATATCCTGATACGCTCGGTGATATTTTGCTGCAATCACGCGCGCAACTGCTTTCTGATTCAAAGCATGGAAAATACTCTTGCGTTCAATTAAAGGATGTCCACTCAGGCGTGCAAGATCTACCATTTCATCCACAACAACGGGATCAACGATATAAGCGGGCTTGTCAATCTCGAGTGCCAATGCAGCTGCTAAAATTGCCCCCAGATTAGAGGCGTGTTCGCCATACTTACACGATTTCAAGTCTGCTAACATGGCCTCATTAACACGATAGGTTCCGCCTTTCAGCGGGCGAAGCAGTCCACCCCTACCCACGATCGCATCAAAGCGATCAAGCGAATACCCTGCTTCATCCAAGGCATCGAGAATGACGTTTTTGCGAAAATTGTATTGAGCAATTACATTTTCGAAGCCAGCTAGATCCGCTGTGCTATGCCGCAAAACACGTTCAAATACATTGTCCTGATCTGCAAATACACTAAACTTTGTCGATGTTGACCCAGGATTTATGACTAAAACGAACATATTTATCCCCCCTATGACATTAAGACAGCCGCGGCAATAGAGTTCACCTTGGCGTCATGGCTGTCAGCACGAGAAGTGAGGATGATCGGCTTACTGGCACCCACAATAATACCTGCACAGCGGGCTTTGGCGAAATAGACCATGCTCTTATACATCACATTACCCACTTCTATGAAAGGCATTAAAAATATATCCGCTTTGCCTGCAACCGGGCTATCTAAACCAATATGCGCAGCTGCCTCAGGGGAAATGGCGCCGTTTAGGTTAATCGGGCCATCGACGATACAACCCGTAATCAACCCCTCTTTATTCATTTCAGTCAACTTGGCAGCATCTGTTGTGGCAGGCATATGAGGGTTCACCTTTTCTACCGCACAAATCGGTGCCACTTTAGGCATCGAGATTCCCAACACCTTATTGGCAACAACTACAGCATTTTCAATCAATTTTACTTTTTGCTCGAGGTCAGGTGTGATTAACATCCCACCATCCGTCATCAGAATCAAGCGGTTATAACCCACCGCCTCTAAAATAGCCACGTGACTTAACATCTGTCCAGAACGCAAACCAACTTCTTTATTTAAGACGGCCTTAAGCAAAGTTGACGTGCCAACTAACCCCTTCATTAGGAGTTGTGCTCTACCTTGGCTAACTTCCACCACTGCTTTAAGAGCGGCTTGAGCAGGATCTTTCTCATCAATGACGGTAATCCCCTGCAAGCAAAGATCAATTTCTTGTGCAATTCTTGCAATCTCACCTGCATCTCCAACCAGGATAAAGTCCGCAATGCCCATTTCTTGAGCTTCCTTAACCGCCTGTAAAACATCAACGTCTGCGGCAACTGCAACCGCTACTTTCTTTTGTTCATACTGGACAGCCGCTTCGCGTAATTCAACAAAATTTTTAATCATCTTCTGCTCCTTAATAAATGTATTCCTGAGCCTGCTCCACACCAGTCAGTACCCGATAGGCACCTGCTGCTAAAGCTTCCAGCTCATCTTCACCTGGATAAACGGTTATCGCAGCGATGAAGGACACATACTCTTTTAGTCTGCCCGTCAATTTATGAGAATAGGCTAATCCGCCCGTGAGAATGATCTGATCGACCTGGCCACGCAAAACCGTTGCCATACGACCAATCTCTTTGCTAATCTGGTAAGCCATGGCTTCCCACACCAAAATGGCTTTCTGATTTCCTTGATCGACCATCTTCTCGACTTCAATCAAATTATTCGTTCCTAAATAGGCGAATAATCCTGACTTTTTCGTAATCATCTGCTTCATTTCACGCTCAGTCATTGTTGAGTTCACAATGAGTTTTAGTAAATCACCAGCTGGCAAAGTGCCTGATCTTTCAGGCGAAAATGGGCCCATCTCATTGGCATTGTTGACATCAATAATCTTGCCAGCACGTAATGGTACAACTGAGATCCCGCCCCCCAAATGAACAACTAACAGGTTGAGTTCCTGCAAATTTGTCTCTTTTTCTGCAGCATAGCGCAGGGCTGTCGCCCTAATATTTAAGGCATGCCCTTGACATTTACGTACGATTTGCGGAATACCCGACAAGCGTGCCTCTGGAATCATCTCATCAACTGCAACGGGGTCAACGATAAAGGCTGCCGCTCCCCACATTTCAGCAAGGTTATGAGCGATTAAACCACCTAAATTGGAAGCATGGGTTCCCTGAATACCCACCCTTAGGTGGTCCATTAAGCGTTGATTAATCGTATAGGTGCCGCTCGGTAAAGGATTGATTAGCCCTCCCCGTCCTACCACTGCCTCAATCGCTGCAACATCCGTATTCTGCGTCGTAAGAACGGATTGAATTGATGCCAACCGCATCGGCAGTTGATCAATAACATCCCTAAACCCAGCTAAATCATCATTCGTATAACGGATCACTTCACGCCACACCTCTTTTTTGGCATTAAAAAGTGCAACTTTCGTTGAAGTTGAACCGGGGTTAATTGCTAAAATTGTCAATTGACAATCTCCTTCCATTTATTGAATTTAACATACTTAATAATTACTCAATAATAATAGTATACTTTTTCTCACTAAAAGAAAAGACTGGAAATCAGACTTTTTACATTAAGATGACTTTCTTAGGCTTTTCGACAGAGCGTGTAAGGTTCAATTTGTTGACGACAAGCTTATTCCGCAAGCAACTTCTGCGCTAAAGCCTTGGTATGTAAATCTGTTGGGTCGCCACCGATCATGCGTACGATTTCTGTTAAGCGGCTATTTTGGTCAAGATAATCAATCGTTGTAATCGTCCGTTCTTTTTGGATACGCTTACGGATTCCATAATGATGTTGCGCCTTTGCAGCAATGACCGGCAAGTGAGTGACACAAAGCACTTGGCGATTATTACTCACTTCTTTAATCTTCTGAGCGACGGCTACTGCGACACGCCCGCCGATACCAACATCCACTTCATCGAAAATAATGGCGGTGTTTTCTTGGTCATTAACCATTAAGGTTTTTAGAACGAGCATTAAACGCGATAATTCACCACCAGAGATGACATCTTTCAACGACTTTAGAGGCTCACCTAGATTAGCCGAAAACTTAAAATCAATTTCATCACTACCGGTTAAACTCTGTAGTTTTTCATTGTGGTTGACCTCACATTGCAGATTGACATGCTCCATCCCCAGACCAGCCAGCGCTTGCACCATTGCACGGCAAAGGTCCATACTAAAGCGGCTGCGCAACTCAGTAAGTCGCCATGCAGCCTCTTGGTATTCCGCGTTAAGACGATTGATTTCATCATTCAAATGAAGTCTTTGTGCTGCGCTATTTTGCAACAGATATATTCTTGCAGAAGCCTCTTCAACAAAGCTTTGAAACGCTTCAATTGACTGCCCGTATTTTCGTTTCAGCGAATTAATAACATTGATTCGCTCTTCAATCTGTCCTAGCCGGTCGGGATCGTACTCTAGATTGGAGCGATAATGATAGACCTCTATTGAGAGCTCTTGCATATTAAAATAGATATTTTTGACGAAGTCGTAAATACTTTGTAATCGAGAATCATAGCCTAAAACCCGCTCTAAATCGCGATAGCTTTGCCCAATTTTGTCAGCTAAAGCAGGTTGACTTTCAATCTCTTCATAAAGCCCTTCAATCTCCCCTAGTACCGAATGGATCCCCTCAATGTTACGTAAAAATTGACTCTCTTGTGCGAGCTCAATATCTTCATTCTCTCGAACTCCTGCTTGCTCTATTTCGTCCACCTGGAATTGCAAAATATCTAATTCACGTGCGATTGCTTGATCATCAACACCTATGGAAGCCAGCGCCTTAGCACAGACATTTCTTTGCTCGAGCAATCGTTTGATTGCCTCAAGTTGTGGCTTAATTTCCTGCTTGCCCCATGCATCAATGACATTGCGTTGATAGTCTTCTTCCAGAAACAAGGTATGTTCATGTTGCCCATAAATTTGAATCAAGTATTGTCCTAAATCGCGCAAAATACTTAGCGTGACCGGTTGCCCATTGATTCTGGAACGGCTACGCCCATTTTCGCTGATATCCCGATCGATAATCAACGTATCATCTTCTAGTTCAATATCCATAGCCCCTAATTTCGCAAGGGCCTGGTCGTTATTTTTGATATCAAAAGTAGCCGTGATATGACAACTATCACAGCCGGATCGGATAAATGCAGTGGAGGCCCTGCCGCCAATCACTAAGCCCACCGCATCAATTAGAATTGATTTACCAGCGCCTGTTTCACCTGTTAAAACATTGAAATTGCTATTGAACTCTACGTTCGCACTTTCAATTAAAGCAAAATTCTTTAAATACATATTAGTAAGCACTACGTTGTACCTCCGTACGTCTTAATTTATGACGCATCGTCTCATAATAATTACTAGTTTTGAGTTTTATCAGCTTGATTACTTTGTGAGATCGTTTGGCAACCACGGTATCCCCACATTCCAAGCAACGATTCTCACGACCGTCGATTGTCATATAAATAAGATCGGTTTCATGTGAATCGATTGAGATCACCGAGTCTGGCGGAACGATTACGGGTCTAGCGTAAAGTGCATGAGCAGCTATGGGGGTAATAATCATGAGCGCTAACAGTGGATTTACTAGCGGACCTCCCGCAGAGAGCGAATAGGCTGTAGAACCTGTTGGGGTGGCTACAATAATTCCATCGGCAGGAAATGTGTCTAACCAAAAATCATCAATCATAACCTCAATACGTCCCATTCGTGACAAGGGTCCCTTTGCCACCACTAGCTCATTCAAAGCCTGAGAAGAAAACACCTGATCCCCTTGCCGTTCTATCGTGACATCCAGGGTCATGCGGTGCTCAATGCTGTAATCTCCAGTTTCAACAGCTAACCATGCTTGATCAAAATCGGACAGTTCCACGGTGCTCATAAACCCTAAATTGCCACAGTTTACAGCCATAACGGGCAAATTTAGCCGTTGTAAACGCAGCGCGTAGTGGAGCATGGTGCCATCACCGCCCAAAACTAATACTAAATCAGCCTCCACATCTTCCTGCGGATTAACCCACACTTGTTTTCCCATGTCCTGTAAGTGTTTCGACAACTTAGTTGCTGTGGCGATAATATCCGGCTGCTTGATATTGGGTAAAATAATAATCCGATTCATCTCTTAGCCCCCCAAACGTTGGAGCACTAATAAGATCAGCAAACCCAGTGACAGCAGCGCCAGTACATAAACCAACCAATTTGGTGTGGACTTATTTGGCAAAGCGAAGGAGATGATTTGATAGCGGTCTCTGTCGCTGTCAAACAAGATGATCCCATCGACAGGGTAGCTGCTGTATAATTCTAACAAGGCATTGCGAATAATCGGGGAGTTGTATTTCTTACCCGACATGGCGCCCGTTTTATTTTTGAGAATATAACGCTTCCGATCCCGTTCCAAGATGGCCGCGTTTTGCGCCGTTTTGATGGTTTGCTCTTTATCATCGACTGTCATTTTTAAAGTAAGCTCTGGAAGATGGTTACAATAGCTAAACCCCTCCTCTTCCAAAACCTTAATCACGCGTGAACTGCGCTGAATCTTGGGTTGCACATCATGAGGTTGACTGCTTGTAGCAGGTTGATTTTTGCGTATCGCTCTAATAATAAAATAGAAAACGACAACGGTAGCAACTAAGGCGATTATGGCAAGATCTTGAATTTCTAATAACATAATATCTACTCCATTATAGGCTCTCGTGAGCTCTGTCTATTACCTGTTGCACATCAAAGTTTGGCCTACTTTTGGCAATTTCAGGTGTCAATAGTGCTAGGAATTCAATATTCCCAGCGTCTCCTTTGTAAGGTGAAAAACTTAATGCAACTAAGAACAGTCCAGCATTGGCTGCAGATTGCAAGGCCCTTTTGATGATCGCCAAATGTTGCTTCTTCTGCCTAACAACGCCTTTTTTAGCCCCCTTAATACCCGCCTCAAACTGGGGCTTAATTAAGACAACCGCTTGTCCATCCGGTTTCAAAATCCTTTTTATGATGGGATAAACATGGTCTGCTGAGATAAACGATACATCGCAAAGGATGAAATCAATATCTTCCTGGAAATCATCACGTCGTAATGTTCGAAGGTTGCGCCCCTCCCAGCTGATGACACGATGATCGGATCTTAGCGCAGTCGCGAGCTGATCAACCCCTACGTCGACAGCATAAACCTTTGCTGCCCCGTTCTGCAGGGCACAGTCAGTGAATCCCCCCGTAGAAGCGCCTAAATCAATTATAACACGCTCACGCAGATCGAGATGGAATTCTTTAATCGCTTTGGCCAATTTTAAACCACCTCTGCTCACATAAGGGCACGGATCATTTATTATTTCCACCACATCTTCTGGATTGAGCTGATAACTATTCTTTGTCACCACCTCACCATTGACGGTAACCGCACCTGCAGAGAGATGAAATTGAGCCTTAGCACGACTCGCAAGCATCCCAGTCGTCATTAAATATTTATCGAGTCGCATCAAACCACCCACTTTGGGCCTTGTAAATTTTCAACACTTGATTAGCAACAGACTGATAATCAATCCCTAACGCCTGATCGAGTTCACTGATTTTTCCCTGATTCACAAAATAGTCAGGTAAACCAACTGGGCAGTGCACAGCCGCTGAATTTATTCTTTGCAGATGACTGGCAACCAATTCCGCCAATCCACCTATGAGAGCATTATCTTCAAGTGTAACAATGATCCGCGCTTTTGCAGTGATTTCCTCCAACAATGGGTAGTCAAATGGTTTCATGAAACGACCATTTACGACCGTTGAAGCGATTCCTGATTTTGCCAATAGCTGTGAGCTCTGAATGGCTGTTTGGACCATCCGACCACAAGCCCAGAAAACAAGATCGGGTGCATCAGCCTGAATAACTTGAGCCTTTCCCCAACTAACGGGTTCAACTTCACTTGGTTCGAGCTCTGCTGATCCTCGCGGATAGCGCAGTGCGACGGGAAGGCGCTTCTCTAAAGCTAATTTGAGCATTTCTTTCAGCTCAACTCCATTAGCTGGTACCATAATAGCTAGATTGGGAATCAAGCGCAAATAGGAAAGATCAAAAGCACCGTGATGAGTGGCCCCATCAGCCCCTACTAAACCCGCACGATCAAAGCACATGACAACAGGCAGCTTTTGTAATGCGACATCATGGATGATTTGATCGTAGGCGCGCTGCATGAAAGTAGAATAAATAGCGACAATCGGTTGAAGTCCTGCGGCGGCCATGCCCGCTGCTAGGGTGAGCGCGTGTTGCTCCGCGATTGCCACATCAAAAAAACGATCAGGGAAACGTTTGCTGAAGGCGGTTAAACCAACGCCGCGAGTCATAGCCGCTGTAATTGCGGTAATCTGGGGGTTTTGCTCGGCCAACTCACAAATAGTCTCACCGAAAACCTGGCTAAAGGTCTGGTCAGTGGTTGCTTTGAGTGTTTGGCCTGATTCAAGGTTAAAGGGAGACACCCCATGAAATTGATTCGGGTGGCGCTCAGCTGGCGTGTAACCCTTGCCCTTTTCAGTGATGCAGTGCACAATAACGGGTACTGACGAAAGGGTGGCTTGGCGATAAGCCGCAGTCAAGGCTGTGATATCGTGTCCTTTAACGGGCCCGATGTAGGTAAAGCCTAATTCCTCAAAAACAATGCCATTTACGAGCAGGTATTTGATTGAATTCTTCAATTTTTCGATCAGTTTTATAGACCCTTTCCCGATGCAGGGAATACGATCAAGTATTTTCTTTGTTACTTGCTTTGTGCGTTCATAAGAGGGTTGTATTCTTAGTTTATTTAAGTAATTAGGCAAGGCACCAATATTTTCAGAGATAGACATTTGGTTATCGTTGATGATGACGATTACCTTGCGCTGACTATCGCCAATATTGTTTAAGGCCTCCCAAGCCATACCGCCCGTTAGCGAACCATCACCGATCACCGCAACGACTTCATGCGACTGTTGATTGAGATCTCGCGCAATTGCCATTCCTAAAGCAGCCGATAGCGATGTGCTGGAATGACCCGTGCCAAAGGCATCATGAACATTTTCTTCAATTTTAGGATAGCCACTAATGCCGCCATATTGTCTGATGGTGGCAAATTCCGCATATCGCCCTGTAAGCAGTTTATGGGTATAAGCTTGATGACCCACGTCCCATATTATTTTGTCTTCAGGACAATTGAATACGCGATGTAATGCCAATGTCAATTCTACTACTCCCAAATTAGAGGCTAAATGCCCCCCACTAGCGGCAACAGTCTTTAAGATCTTCTGGCGTATTTGTCTTGCTAGAGCAACTAATTCGTCATCGCTAAAATGATGGATATCCTGTGGGCGCTGTATATCTGTTAGGTTTTTCATAAGTTTCTCTTTCTAGTAATCACGTGCAACAATGAACGTAAAGATTTGGCGCAATCGATCTCCTTCTTTACCCAAAAATTCGATATTTGCTAAAGCATTATCAGACAGGTCGGCACAGATCTGCTGAGATTGAGCGAGGCCATAAAGTGCTGGATAAGTTAGTTTACCCAGTTCTAAATCACGTTTCGTGTTCTTACCTAATTTACGGCTATCCCCTACAATATCGAGTATATCATCTTTGATTTGAAATGCTAATCCTAAATTAAAGGCCGCTTGCGAAATCAACTCTAAATGCTCTGGACTAACATCCGCTAGAATTGCTCCCATCCGCATAGCTGCAACTAATAAAGCGCCTGTTTTGCGTTCATGAATCATATTTAAGTGCTGAGCATCGTGCTTTAAAATCCCACGTTCCGCTAAAATATCTACGGTTTGCCCACCACACAAGCCCTGACTACCCACTGCTTGAGCCAATTCGAAAACCAGCAAGCGTGCAGCTGTCGCACCCCATTTTTGATTCGGTGGAGCTGTCAAAATTGTAAAAGCCTGTCCTAATAAAGCATCCCCTGCTAGTAGAGCAATCGCCTCACCATACATTTTATGACAGGTTGGGATTCCTCTTCTCAAATCATCATCATCCATCATGGGTAGGTCATCATGAATTAATGAGAAACTGTGGACACATTCGATTGCGGCAGCCGCTGGAAGTGCATCCTCGATATTGCCACCTAATGCCCGACACGTTTCTAATAGCAGAATTGGTCTAAGTCTTTTACCGTTACTCAAAACACTATAGCGCATCGCTTGATGCAAAATCACAGGATCTGAAGACGCGGGTGGTAATTGCTTGTTGATTTCTTGATCCACTATTCCTTTATAGTTCAGAAAAACATCTCTTAGATCTTTCATATCCTTAGTTCTCCTGATCTGGAACCTTATTGATACTGTTGATCTCTTGCACTTTCAATTCAACTTGAGCAAGTGTTTCTTTTGCAATATGCAGAAGTTTCATCCCCTCCTCATAGAGTGCCATTTGCTGTTCTAAATTATGATCTTCGTTTTCCATTTCTCTGGTAATTTCAGCTAAACGCTTTATAGCTTGATCTAATGAGATTTTTGTTTCCATGTCTATTATCCCTCTCAGTCTTTCTAACAATAGCTATTGTGACTTATTATTCGGAATCTCTTTTGCTAAGACTTTGGCGATCAATGTGCCCTCATTGAGCCGAATGGTAATCTGATCTCCGGTCTGGACGTGGGCTTGATCCGTGACTAATCGCCCATTTTCTTGCTTAAAAACCATAGCAAAGCCTTTGGCTAAGGGCCGTTGTGGATGCATATTCATGAGTTTTAGGCGATAGTCGTCGTAAATTGAACGCTGTTTGCGTAAAACATAATTGATATTATAATTCAATTTCTGCAGTAAAAAATCGAGCTGTTGCCCTTGTCTTTGCAGTTTCTGACTCGGGCTATAACTCTGAATATGACGTTCGTATGCCTCGATTAACAATCGCTTATCTCTCAGCGAACGCCGTAGTTCGGCGTCAATCTTGTCACTGAAAGCATCTAAATCACGCCATATATTGGTCAATTCTGGAACGGCTAAAACTGCCGCAGCAGTTGGTGTTGCAGCAACTTGATCAGCTGCAAAGTCTGCCAAGGTCGTATCTACTTCGTGGCCAACTGCAGAGATAATCGGTATTGCAGAATCGTAGATTGCGCGTATGACGACTTCCTCATTAAACGCCCAAAGATCTTCAGGTGCACCACCACCGCGCCCCACAATCAGTAAATCAACGCACCTCTCACGATTGAAGAGCTGAATGGCCTGCGCAATTTCTAACCCAGCCTGATCGCCTTGCACTCGAACAGGCGCCAAGATAATCTTGCTAGGTGGGAAACGCTGGTGAATCGTTTCTGTGATATCGTGAATCGCGGCCCCTGTGGGTGAGGTGATAACCCCAATGCGCAGTGGAAAGCTCGGTAATTTTTGTTTATGCTCGGGATCAAACAATCCCTCTTGTTCCATTTTTTCCTTAAGATCCTGCCATTTTTGATGAAGATCGCCCTGTCCCAATGGGTACATGGCATCCACATAAATTTGATACTCTCCGTTACGGCTATATACAGAAAGCCGACCTTGAATAAGCACTTGATTGCCATTCTCAGGTCGGAATTCCAAAGATCTGCTCTGACTTTTAAACATAACACATTTAAGGCGTGAATCATTATCTTTAATCGCAAAATAAATATGCCCTGAGCTATGCCTTTTATAGTTAACGATTTCACCTTTAATCAACATCAAATTGAATTGAGGCTCATTTTCGATGCTGATGCGTAATAATTCGTTAACATCAGAAACAGAATATATGGTTCTAATTGGATTGAGCATGTCGAATTGCAGATTGAATCGTATTCTTCATCAACATGATGATCGTCATCGGACCTACACCACCTGGAACGGGCGTGATGAATGAGGTTTTCTGGGAAACATTCTCAAAATCAACATCGCCGACAAGTCGACCGTCTGCCAAACGATTGATGCCGACATCAATAACTACTGCTCCCTCTTTAACCATATCCGCTGTGATGAGATTCGGTCTGCCAACAGCAACAACGATAATATCCGCTTGTCGCGTATGGAAAGCTAAATCCTTCGTTTTGATATGACATACAGTAATCGTCGCCTCGCGATTCAATAACATGGTTGCCATCGGTTTCCCTACAATATTACTGGCTCCGACAATAACCGCATGCTGGCCTTCAATTTCGATACCGGAACGATCAAGTAACTCAATGACACCATGTGGTGTACATGACCAAAAGCCAGGTTCATTTAAGAACATCTGCCCAATATTAAGCGGATGGAACCCGTCTACGTCCTTATCTGCTGCAATTGCATGAATAACGGCATCACTGTCAATATGCTGAGGAAGTGGTAGTTGTACTAGAATGCCATGGACTGCTGAATCCGCATTCAACTCCGCAATTTTTGCCAATAATTCTTCTTCTGTTACATCGGTATCATAATTAATTTTAATCGAATTAATACCTATTCGTTCACACATGCGTTCTTTCGAACGGACGTAGGTCTGCGACGCAGGGTCTTCGCCCACTAGAATAACAGCTAGACCCGGGATAATTCCTTGCTCTTTTAATTCTGCAACCTGTTTCTTAAGCTCTCCGCGAATCGCTCTTGAAATTGTTTTACCATCAATCAGTTTTGACATTAATCTGTCCTCCATTACCTTTAGCTTTTTGAGCACCTAATAAAGCGACTCCAACTGCATTATCACTACTATACATCGTATTACAAAAATAAATATTATAAGGCAAACGCCTTAGTAATTCTGCGCGTAAAACACTATTGCAAGCCACACCACCCACCAACAATACACAGCCATAGTCTTTTTGAGTGTACGCATAGCGAATGACCTTCTCTACCGTACGGGCAATGCACACAAAAACAGCTCTGCTAACGTTCGGCGCAGTGTGTCCTGCTGAGACAAGCCGCTGAGCAGCTGATTCTGGTCCCGAGAAGCTCATGTCATAGCCGTGAACGACGGATGGAATCCTTAATACTGTGTCACTAATCTCTTGTGACCACTGATCCATTTGCGATCCAGACGGGAAAGCCGCACCTAAAACAACGCCGACACGATCGACAAACTGGCCTGCATGAAGGTCTGAAGAGCACCCCAATTCCGCGATAGTGAAACCTTCCCCTTCGCGCTCAAGCATCATCACATCACTCGTTCCCCCGGAGATATGAAGCGCTAAAACAGGCGAATACTCCAATTCACACTTACTAGACCATAATCCCGCAGCGATATGGCCTTCTTGGTGTGACACACGATATAAAGGCACCTGATGTGTTGCGGCCAGTATCTGGGCAAATGCTTGACCCACTTTAAAAACTGGCATATAGGATTCATCTCTTGGCCGTGGACGATCTGAAACGCTGATGGCTGTGAAAGAATAGTGCCGTAGCTGATCAGCAAGATGTGAAAAATTCTGAACATGCTGATAGACGGCATCAGACTGGCGCAATCCCCTTTGCCCAAATGGCACTTGCAATACTTGCCGGATATCTAGAATAGGGACGGTTGATGCTACCTTCTCCACAATAGCCAAGGATGTTGTATAAGCTGATGTATCAATCCCTAGAATCATGACTCGCTCTTTGGCATCAGGTTGCCAATTACCCCATGGATATACTTGTGTGCATCACTGGCGGCATAAAGTTTTGCCAATTCGACGGCCTCGTTGACGACAACCCGGCGTGGTGTTGGCTCTTCTGCTGATAATTCAGCTAATGCTATACGCAATATATTGCGATCGATAACGGGCAGTCGCCCTAACTTCCAGCCTTTAAGGCAAGCTGCAATAATGGCATCGTAAGCGTCAATATTGTTAATGATCTGCTCAACCAATGCAGCCATGAAATCCCGATCGTCTTCTTCTAATAAGAGTTCAGTCTCAAAAGTAGACCGTTCCAAATAAGAATTGGCATGACGGATATCCCAAGAATAGAGCATTCTCAGTGCGCCCTCACGCGCTTGTCTTCTGCCCATAGTCCACCTCTTTTTTTGGCAATGCAAATAAATCGCCAGATTTAATCATCAGTCTCAGCTGGTTTGTCTTCTTCTGATTTAAATACGATATTTTGAATATAGACATTAACCGTCTGCACGGTTAGTCCTGTCATTGACTCGATCGATTGTTTAATATTCGCTTGAACTTTTTTTGCTGCTTCAGGAATATAAATCCCCTGTTTGATGCTAATATGAATATCAATGTTTACCATATTATCTGTAATTTGTGTTTTGATCCCTTTTGTGTGGTTTTTGCTTCCAACGATATCACGAATACCAGAAAAACCAGCAGATACCCCTCGAACGCCCTCGATTTCTGCAGCGGCGATTTTAGCAATCACACTGACCACATCGTCAGCAATGCATACATTTCCTAAACTTTGTTGTTCAGTCAATCTTTACACCTCCTTGTAGAACAAATACTATTATATCATATCAAAAAAATATAAGGCAATACTTACCTGTAATATTGAATTCACCGTTAACGATTGGCAATTATAGCCTAAAAATAACCATTTCCAGCACTTTCTCTTAGGTCATGACTAAAACCGCCAAGCAGTGCTCAGCGGTTTTAAATGATTATTAAATAAATCGTTAGTCGAGGAATGAGATCTTTTTATGCTGATCCATCTCCATGACAACGGCCATTAAAAGCTTATAACTGTTGATTGAATCATTAATATCCATCATTTCCACTGGTGAATGCGAATACCGACGAGGCACTGTTACCGCGCCACACAAGATCCCACCACGTACCATATGAATAGCTGAAATATCTGAAGTGCCCCCCATAAATAATTCAGCTTGAACTGGAATATTATGACGCTTTGCGGTCTCCAATAGCATCTTTTTCATCCCTGGATGCAAAATATTACCGCGCACACCCCCACCACTGGTTAACGGAACGACTGGTCCACGGCCTAGATATATATTGAGATCGACTTCTGTATTAATATCTGGGGTGTCGCCCGCTGGCACTGTATCAAGTGCAATGGCATAATCCGGGTTGATGGCAAAAGTAGAAACGGTTGCACCACGTAATCCGACTTCCTCTTGAACTGTAAATGTAGCATAGAGGTCCCCCGCAATTTCTTGCCCATCAAGATCCTCAAGCATCTGCCAGAGTATCGCACATCCTAAGCGGTTATCTAGTGCTTTGCCACACAAGAGATCGGAATTCGTGAAATAGCTGATTTCACTGACGTAAGTAACGGGATCACCAACGTTTATACCCATGGCTAATACCTCTTCTCGTGAAGACGCACCCACATCAATATACATTTTCTTATAGCTCGTGACTGCATTCTTCTCTTCTGGCAATTGGACATGACCGGCTTTGACACCGACGATTCCGAGGTGGCCATTCACGTTAACCTTGCGCCCCGTGAGCAGTGAGTCAATCATCCCACCCAACTTATTAAAGCGTATAAAACCGTCTTGCCCAATACTTTTGACAATCAATCCAATTTCATCGGTATGGGCTGCAATCATTAACGAAGGTCCATTACCGCTCCCTTTTTTAAGAGCAATGACGTTACCAAACGTATCAACGCTTATTTCTTCTGCCAGACCGTCCAGTTTTTCGACAAGAAAACGCACGACTTCTTGTTCTTGACCAGGAATACCATTCAATTTTTGCAGCTGCTCGAGCTTCTCATAAAGTTTAGCTTTTAACATGTTAATCCTCCTAAATTTTATCCATCTGATAATCGTTGCTGAATTCAATCGATTGCGAATTTAGTATTCAATCCCCTTCTTTGCGAGGACACCACGGTTGAAGTGATGTTTTACTTCTTGTACCTCACTGATTAGATCCACCTCATCCGCAAGTTCCAAAGGGAAGCCACGACCCGTCATAACAATACTTGTGTGCGGTGGTTTACTCTGCAACAATTCCTTTACGTCTTCAACTTCAACCAGCCCATAATCCATAGCGACATTAATCTCATCAAGAATCAAGAGATCGCATCCTTGCTCTAAGATAGTAGCCGCACGTGCCAATCCTGCTTGTGCCGCTGAAATATCCATGGGATCAGGTGCCACAGCATTAACAAAATTGGCGCGGCCAGCTTGTTCGATAGTGAAGTGATCGATCTGTTCAAGTGCGACCAGCTCACCTGTTTCTGTTTGCCCTTTCATAAATTGAATCATCATAACCTTTTGGCCATGACCACTGGCTCTTAGTCCAAGTCCAAGTGCCGCAGTTGTCTTGCCCTTGCCATTGCCTGTGTAAACGAGGATTAATCCTTGGTCACTCATAAGAACGCCTATACGCGCGTCACGTATTCGCCGGTGGTTGTATTGACGCGTACAACATCGCCTACTTTGACAAAAAATGGCACGTTAATAGCCGTTCCTGTTTCTAAAACTGCAGGCTTGCCACCACCGCTTGCCGTATCACCGCGCATGTCGGGTGCTGTCTCAATAATCTCCAAATCAACATTAAGAGGCAATTCAGCGCCCAGCACTTCACCCTCATAGATCTTAATTTGAACTTCCATATTTTCTTTTAAATAGGGGATGACCGTTTGCAAGTCTTCAGATGCAATTTTAAGTTGTGCATAGGTTTCGGAATCCATAAAAACGTAATCATCCAGATCCTGATAGAGGTATTCCATGGTTTTGCGATCAATACGAGCGGATGCCATTTTCTCACCCGCACGATAGGTACGCTCAATCACCTGTCCTGTTTTAACATTTTTAATCTTAGCGCGCACAAAAGCGGCACCTTTACCTGGCTTAACATGCTGAAAATCAATAATTTGGTAGGCAGTACCGTCCAGTTGAATCGTCAGACCCGTTTTAAAATCACTCGTTGAAATCATAATGTTTTCCTCCGTTAAATAATTAGTAAGTTCTTAGGAACGACTTTATTAAAGTTGTAATAACCATCAGCCGTAATCAGAATCATATCCTCAATTCTGACACCACCCCAGTCAGGTATGTAAATACCAGGCTCTATCGTCCCAGTATGGCCAATTTTAAGAACATCGTTGCTGCGCGCATTGTAAGCAGGGGCTTCATGAACCATTTTACCTACCCCATGCCCCAGTCCATGACCAAAATATTTGCCATAACCTGCATCTGTAATAATTTCCCGTGCAATTTTGTCAATGTCAGCAGCCCTAACCCCTGGCTTACACGCCTCTAGGGAAGCGAGATGGGCCTCAAGTACGATATTATATATTTCTTTTTGCTTGGGCGTAGCAGATCCAACGGCAATTGTGCGTGTCATATCACTACAATAACCGCCATAAAAGGCACCAAAGTCAAATGTGATGAGATCACCACGCTCTACTATTTTATGGGAAGCACGCCCATGTGGCAGTGCTGAGCGCCACCCAGAGGCGACAATAGAGGGGAAGGCGCAGCGCAATGCACCTCTTTTCTTCATCTGATACTCGAGCTCTGTGGCCAATTCAAACTCAATGACACCGGGTTGAATCCTTTGCAAAATTTCCATAAATGCCTGCTCAGCAATTGTTTGCGCCTGTTGCATTTGCTCAATCTCATGATCATCTTTGATTGCTCTAAGCTGCTCAATTAAGTTTTCATAAGGTATTAGCTTTGCGGTTAATGCTGCTGTGAAATATTGATAATCTGCATAAGTGGTTACCTTACGATCAAACCCTAATTCTCCGATGCTAGACCTTGCTAATATAGTATTAATCTTCTCTGGCAGATCAATACGATTATAAATCCTCACATCATAATCAGGGCATTCTGCTTTTGCTTGCTCCATATATCTAAAATCTGTAATCATAACGGCTTGATTCGCCGTAATCACTAAAAAAGCATTTGACCCAGAGAAACCGCTCATATAGTAGCGATTTTCAGGACTCACGATCAAGATAGCAGGCAAATTGCTTTCTTGCATTATTTGCCGCAGACGGGCAATTCTTTTTTGATACATTCAGCCACCTCCATCTTGCTTTATTACTTATTTGACTTAAGTAATTCTATTCCTGCTTGAAGCGCCAATAAATAACTCGTTGATTTAAATCCGGTTATTTGGCCCACACAAACGGGTGCAAGAACCGATTTCTTGCGGAATTCTTCTCGTTGATAGATATTACTCATATGGACCTCAATCACCGGAATCGTCAGCATCGCAATCGCATCGCGTATGGCATAACTATAGTGGGTATAAGCTCCAGCGTTAATTATAACACAATCACAATCCGTTTCCTGAAGTTTATCGATAATATCTCCTTCATGATTTGATTGAAAATCAGCTAAAGCAGTATGGTTAGTATCCGCATAATTTGCTAACACTTGGAAGATCTCTTGCCATGTTTCTTGCCCATATTGCTTGTGGTCTCTTCGCCCTAACCAATTTAAATTAGGCCCATTAATAATTAATACTTG
>CAZVAO010000004.1:0-45691 GCA_964625175.1 uncultured Clostridiaceae bacterium | reverse complement strand
TGAGAATGAGAGTCACCCTCGTTATCAATGGAGGAGTGATACTAAGGATCACTTGATAGTAACACTCAGTATCACATCTCATGAGTGTCAAAATATTGACGGGCGGGAGGCTACTTATCCCTTTTCATCTATCCACCTGTCACTACTTTGACACTACCATAAATCAACTCCATATAGTAATACTTATCATGTAATACACCATAGAGCGTCACATCATAGAGTAATACGCCATAGGTTGAAAACCATTATCAATATACCCTTATTTCATCCATAGAGGTACCTTCCAGGCATCGATACCAATATTTGAACTAGTACCAGCCAAACCGGTAAAACTCCACCACGGCGATTTATGGCGTTTTTACGATATGTTGAAAACCTGTGTATAACCCTGTGTAAAGCGATTATGGCACGATACGTGCATTAAGCTGGCCTATTACATATACTATGGGAGCCTTGGAGAATTACAACCGAGTAAAGAGGAAAGAGGTTTACAGTAATGGTACAACACTACAGAGTAACACTACAGAGTAACACTCATGACTACACTTTCATTTTTATTAAGAAAGGTGTTGACATTAGTTTATCTCTAGACTAGAACTGTACTTGTCGGACGGGGAAGCCCATACCGACTTGCTCATTGAACAAGGTTACTAGATAAGTGTAACAAAATGGTTGACAACACCCGCTTGATTCACATAGTATCAACACATCATGAAGGGACGTACTCACTAACTGCCAAGCGCACCCGGTGAACATGAAACAAAGTGCTTGACACAATGAACAGAATCAAGCTAGTATCAACACACGATGGACACACGAACCGTAACCGCTCTTTGAATAACCCTTGAAAATACCGCTTGACACAACACAGTGATCGGGCATAGGATAGGGACACAGTGGACGCATCACACGTTAAACATAGCGAGGCACGACAGCCGATATCCTACGGGATGGCAATGACCACCTCTAGTAGTGCTCTAGAGTATCACGCCACAATAGTCTCGATAATTGACATAACAGGTCCAACATGCCAGACCTGCCTCGCTCCGGGTGACTCCCGCACGAAAGTTTAGAGCGACAAGATAGAGTGAGACACCGATTACCGCACGACTGCCTATGAGTATAGCGGGATGCTGAGTAAAAGCATAGGTGCAAGTGAGGCATACAACCTCGCTTAATCAATCTAGTTATAATCTGATACACCTGATTATATATGGCCGGTTGTTGGTCCAAAGGCGTCAACAAACGACAGGTATACATGGAACGATGAATGGTTGTTACAACTATCCTGCTATTAAGGACGGTAAACAATACAAGGCATGTGTGCTGAGGGATACAACCGAACAGTCATATATAGTCAGGCAATTGAGTTATAACCACTACAACACAAGGAATGTAAAACATGGTACGCTTGACTCGCAAGAGAATGGACGAACTGTTTAAGGTACACTGCAAACGTGTTGGTCTGCCTATGGCTGAGTCCTACAATGACGTTGGCAAGTATCAACTCGACTACTATCAATACGGTGGTGGTTACTGCATACAGCAAATAGCTAACGAAAGTGGTGGTATACACAACGTCACCGCTCGTTACTCCGCTAAGGAAATGGCCGCGTATTTCACCATTGCTCACGATATGTGTTTGGCATGGAAGTAGAACAAAATGTTCACACTGACATATAAAGGTTACTACCTTCACGGATGCTTCACTGACGATCTGTTTGACCTTGTATCACCTGACTGCCGACAGTTGGGTAAAGGTTTGACCATGCACCAAGCAAAGTGCCGCGTCACTCGCGACATTAACAACAAGAACAACTAAACAACAAAGAGGTATATCATGGCTGACGTATCAATGGACATGCATTTGACGGCTGATGAATGTGAATCAACACAGAGTTACGCACGTAACAGCGTCACTCATTGGACCGACGACGAGCAGGACCGCATGACTCTTACCTTCCAAGGTATCACCTTCTACATTCCCTCGGAAGGTATCGACGCCTTCGCGAAAGAGTTCAACCGTTTGAATGACAAACTCCAGAGTCTTGTGACTGATCGTAATGAGGCACTCATATCTGCCACACTCACTGATGCCAAGAGGGATATCAACGATATCCTTGAATCAACCAACTTCACGGCTGAGGAAGTCTTGGCTATCATCGTTGAGGATAACGCATAAAGTCACTGCAAATGGGTCTACGTGCGTATGTACCGCGTGGACCCATATCATAAGGAGAGTTCTGTAATGCGCTATTGTGAAGATATTGATATGTGGGCCTTTGACAGAGGACTTGCCTCCTGTGTTCATCGTACTGCATACTGTGCTGAACACTGTTACAACAAAAAGTTGTATCGTTTGTATCCAAATATGTTACATAAGGATGAATGTAATGAAATCAAATGGGAGTTTAACTACTCGGACCAGGCTAACTTCGTTCGTGACTTTAATCGCAAACGTAAAGGATGCCGTGATCGTTTTCGCTTCGCTACTCGTGGGGAAACATTCGACACAGTTAACAGCTTGCTACAAACAAGACGAATTTGCAATGCACTTCCTGATGTACTCTTCTGGATACCCACCCGTGCATGGAGAGACGGAAATCTCTTGACCTATATGGTTAAGATGCAGTACGACTGTCCTAATGTTCGCATCATGTGTTCACTTGACCCGACTACTGAGGACAAACGTGAGTGGCTTAACGCAGTTGGCTTCTCAACTATGACCTTCGGTGTACCATATGACAGAATGGTGTATGAGAAGTGTCCTAAGACGCATCATCACATCAAGGGTGCTTGCTCTCAGTGTAACCTTTGCTTCTCAAAGGAAGTAATCAATGTTCATCTCAAGGAGCATTAAGCGGTACTGCGAGGAGCTTGATAGATATGACGCATACAACTGGTCACATCGTGCCGACTTCCTCTCCCGTCTCATTACTTATGTACGAGACGAACCTGACTACTGGCTGATTAAATTTCACGGCCCTAACTACATGATAAAGGAGTAACTACCGTCATGTGTTACGATAACTGCCCTTACTGGTCTGCTTGGAATGAAACATGCAACAAGGGACGCTATGAGCAATGCCCTGACGCATACGAGCAAGACTTGATTGACTCCTTTGAGGAGTTGGACCTTGGATGCTACAACGTATGCAACAAATGCGAATGGCAACACTCTGATGAATGTTTGCTTGCTGATACAACCGAATGTCCCAACAAGGACTTAATCATCGAAGAGGAGATGAACAATGAACGATAATCTTACCACCAATCACCGTTATGTACCGCGTTCCAAAGTCCTTGAACTTGTTGGTTGCCTCGGAGGACAGATATTCTCTGTCGTATTCACCAAGAAGGACGGCTCTCTTCGCACCATGCCTTGTCGTATGGGTGTAGTCAAAGGTATCAAAGGTACTGCGAAGAAGACACATCCGAGCAAAAACGTAGAGTCTCCATACCTGTTGGTTCACAGCATGGAAGGTGGCAAACGCCACGATGGTTTCCGCAACGTCAACTTGACTACCATTGAGAGTATCAAGACACACGGTATTACTTGGGAGGTTATGTAATCATGTATCGCTTGACATTCATCGACCAACGAGGTAATCAGCACGTTGTTACAGCCAAGGAAGGAAAGGTTGACCATATTGTAGAACGAGCAGAGAATCAAGGGTTTGACCTGCTCAAAATGGAAGAGGTGTAGTTATGAATATGGAAGATTTTGATGGTAAAGTTATGATGCTGCAAGGCGTTGAACTCACAACAGAATCATATGGGTGTGCTGGAGGTACATATGGTGTTAGCCAGAGTGAAGTGATATACTTCAAGGCTGATGATGTTGTGTATACCTGCTTCATTGACCCTGATGATGGGTACAGGTCATATCTGTCTGATATAGTTGTATCAGATTCAATTGATAGAAAATGCACTTTTCCTCCTCAAGAAGTGCGAATTGAGTGTGAGGAAGAAATGCTCACATTCATCGATACAACAAACGATAAAGTTGTACTCGAAATTGGTACTGATGCTTATGATGAGTGGTATCCTATAGGTATCATAAAATGGTCACCTGAGAACTTGGCGTGCAACAATGCTTGACTCTCTTGATAAACTTATAATCTTTTTGACGCTCATGGTCGCTGTGATCGTGGCTGACAATATCTACAAATCTTAACTTACAACGGAGAACTACTATGTCTGAATCCACCACCACCACCACCGAAATGACTGAGGCTGAAATCGAAACCGCACTTGCCGCTGAACGCAAGGCCAAGTTTGCCAAGGCAATCAACCCCAAAGTGTCCACTCTTATGCAAAAGCGGGACGAAATCGTCAATATGGCAAAGAATCCCAAGTTGTACCAAGGTGCTTTGGACAACTTCCCCAATCCCGAAGATGAAACAGAAATGGTTAACCCTCTCGAAACACTCTTGGCAACTGTGCGAGAAATTGAAATGGATATTGAGGAAGCACTCAAAAAGATCGGCTCCTACGAGCCGGAAGACGCAACACCTCGCTCTCTTCGTGAGAAGCCCAAGTTTAACCTCTTCGGTTAATCAAACGTAATTGATACTTCCTTGCTCCCATCCTTGCATTGCACTGTGAGGGTGGGAGTTGTGGAACTACCAATCATTAAACGTTGTAATGTCCGTATTCAGCGACTAGAAAACCTTACTGCAAATCGAAATACAGGAGTTTATACTGTGCGCGACAAATTTGATTGTGATGATATGGCGAAGGAACAACTGCGTCTTGAGGACCAGATGTTCAATGGTGGTATTGAACGCTACAACCGCAATGTAGAACGCTCTGTGAGGGACAGATCGGAAAGTGAAACCAGTTATGGTCGCGATATCGTCAACTCTTTGATAGCTCCGCTTGTCGAAACTTTCAAGGATGTACACAAAGATGCATACTCACCCGGCAAACGTGGTAAGGTATCCGCTGCTATGCGTGTGTCTCACTTCTTTGAGGACGATTTTGAGATGTTGGCTATGATTACTCTCAAGTGTATCATGGATGGTATCAGTCAAAAACGTATGACCGTGGCCGTTGCTGAAATGATAGGCTCCAGAGCAGAGGACCAGTTACGATTCGCCCAGGTTGCTGAACAGTCTCCTAAGTACATGGAGAAGGTTATCAAAAACATTGATGAACAGGGCAATATGAAGTATCAACGTAAACGCAAAATTTGTGCTGCTGCTGATAGACGCCTTATGACCGAGAAGTGGATTAAGTGGTCCGACGAGGAGAAGTACGCGCTTGGATTCTATTGTATCCTGTGTGTTGAGTCTTCTACTGGTCTGATTGAACGTGCAAATCTCGACAAATCCAGCTACCGACCTTCTATGAAGGGTAAAAACTACCTTGTACCTACCGCAGAGTGTCTTAAATGGATTGAAGAGAACAAGGATATGGTATCCGTGTTGTCTCCTGATATTGGACCTTGCATAATCAAACCACAACCTTGGAGTAATCCTACCGATGGAGGCTTCTATGATTCCAGAATCGCTCGTCGTATCCCTGCCATCAACACCAAGAGAGAGCGCGATCATCTTCGTTATTTGCACACTCCTGATGTTGTGGAGTCTATGGCAATGTTTTACAAAGGACTCAACATTGTACAAGACACCGGATGGCATATTAATTCCACCGTCCTTGACACTGCTCGACTCGCTCAAAAGAGACGTATCGAAGGTCTGGACCTCCCTGTTGTCACAGATGAAGTCACATATCCAGCGTTTAACTCAGATGGTACGATGCTTAAATCTTTGGAGCAGGAGGACGGCACTGTTGCTGTCATACGCCCCGGTGACTCGGAGTACGAGAATCGAAGATGCAAGTTCCTTTCCGAAATTGACCAAAAGGCTTTCATCAAATGGAAACGAGGCAAGTCTGCATATTACGCTGAACGTGCAGCCGATACTAGCAAAATGCTTGATGCCGGTCGTACTCTTTGCCTTGCGGAGAAGTACCGCGACTATGAACACATATATTTTGTGTGGCAAGCGGATAGTCGGGGTCGGTTATACCCTAAATCACCGTCGCTTAACCCTCAAGGTTGTGACCTCAGCAAAGCACTTCTAGAGTTTGACACAGACTTTCCTATTGATATCAACTTCCTTTCACTGCAAATCTCTGGAGTATATGGTTATGACAAAGACAGTGCCGCTGGTCGAGTGGCTTGGGTTAATGAACATCACGATTCCATCTTGGCAATTGGAACTGATCCTCTTAATAGAGAGTATCGAGACTTCCTTGTCGGAGCAGATAAACCATGGCAATTCATCGCCGCGTGTGTTGAATACAAAGCGTTCCACGTAGATGGGCGCACAACATCTCGTTTATGGTGGGCGCAAGATGGTTCTTGCAACGGTATCCAACACTTTTCGATGATGCTCAAGGATGAAATAGGTGGGTCACTTGTAAATCTCACAGAGAGCAGTGACAAACCAAATGATATTTATCAATATGTGTGCGATCATGCTGAGGAATACGTCAATAAGGATTTGAACAGCGACGACGAAGAGAAACAAGGTTACGCGAAAGCTGCGATCCTCATAGGAATGGACCGCAAACTCACCAAACGTCCTGTAATGATTAAGCCATATTCTGGTACGCGAAAAGGTGCTATTGGATATGTGCAAGAGTATTATGAGGATTGGATGGCTGAGAATCCTGACGTTCAGCTTCCGATCATGAAATCCACCAAGTACGAGGACGAGAAAACCGGTAAAACACGCTTCAAAGGTGGTTTACGCGGCTTCTACAACTACATTGGAGGACTCATATGGCAAGAGGTTGAAAAGGCTGTTGTAGCCGCTACAAAGGCCATGAAATGGTTGAAGAAACACGGACGTAAAATCACGAAAGAAACTGGTCGCAAAATAAGGTGGTCAGTGCCGTTCACTGGATTCAAAGTGTGTCAAGCAAAGTACAATACTGAGAGTCTGGAGATTGCGTCTTACATCTTTGGTCGCGCTCGTATTACAGCACAGAAGTACACAGAGGAGTTGAAAGAGTCTGGGATGGGTAGCTCTATTGCTCCAAACTTTGTTCACAGCCTTGATGCAGCACACATGCTTGCTACTGTTTGTGCAGCACACGATGCAGGTATTACACACTTCGCTCTTGTGCATGACAGCTTTGGAGTACCTACGCACCAATCAAATGAGTTCGCGTTCTATATCAGGGACGAGTTCTACAAGTTGTACACAGAGCGTGAAGTCTTAGAGGACTTCCGAGAACAACAGATACACAATAATCCAGAGGTTGACTTCGACAAGTTACCTCCTATGGGTAAGCTCAACAGAGCAGATGTATACAAATCCAAATTTATGTTTAGCTAAGGAGATTATATGAGTGATATTATTTGTAAAGACGGAAACGGCGATGAACTGCACGTAGGTGATAAAGTTGCTTATGTAACATCAACTACTGGACGGTATGTCTAAGTTACTGCAAATCGTTTAAAATGGGTCTATACTGCGCGAGGACGCATTTTTGCAATCTTCGCTGGTACTAGGTCCAAAAACTTTTTAAAACGCCTCAGAATCGAAATATAAGCCCCACAATCAGAGTCTCACCACGAGATTTTGAGCGTGGGGCTTTTTGTCGTGGTTTAATTGATAATGATTTTCATTTGCGTCTGGTACATTACATTATATAAGGGAACGTCAGCCGCCAGAATTACAACCGACTAAAGAGAAGGAGAAGCGCGGTGCTGAAAATTGCACATCGGTGCAAATCCTTGCACAAAAATAATTACAACCGACTAAAGAGAGGGAGAGTATTACAGAGAGTATTGTTACTATAGAGTAATACTCTAGTGTATCGCTCTAGATCACTACCCATTAACTACTTTACAATAGGAGTAACACATGTTGTATACCCATCTTATGTACCTTACATCTCATTCATCTACTAAGGATAAGGAGACGTATCTCAGAATGGTATCTGAGAGTTCCACAGCAGAGATCACCAGAAGGATGTTCAAGCTGGCCTGTGACCCACGTATTAATTTCTACACTAAGAGTGTACCAGTTTTAACTGGGTATCAACCACACAATGTTGTAACAGACAGCGATATGTTGTGTATGTTGGAAAGTCTCATTGTTGATGGTCCTCGTGGTAAAGCATTACAGGATCGACTTGTTGCTATCCTTGTGCAATTGACATATGAGCAGTACGAAGTTGCAAAGCGTATTGTCTTGAAAGACCTCAAATGCAAAGTTGGTGCAACCATTGCCAACAAGGTATGGCCAGACCTCATATACGTACATCCCTACATGGGAGCAAAACCGGACTCTATCAAGAACCGTGAAGCTATTGATATTGAGAATGGGTGCTACGTGCAAGAGAAATGTGATGGTATGTACTGTGATGTTGTACGAGGTGATGAACACGTCACGGTGTACACACGTCAAGGTCGTATACTTGATTTGGATAACTCCGACATCATGCCTGAGTTTCGTGGGCTTCCTCATGGTGTTTGGCAAGGAGAGTTGCGAATACACGACAATATTGAATACAAGTTTCTGCCTCGTCATATTGGTAATGGAAAGATCAAGAAGGCATTAGATGGAAACTTCTCTCTTGAGATTCACGAGGATTTGATATTTACCTGTTGGGACTACATCCCTTCAATCAGCGATTGGCAATCTCTTACTTGTTCACTTCCTTACAGTGAACGGTTCGGGTGTGCTACTGAAACTCTTGAAATATGTTACCCTACGTGTTATATAGAGCTTGTTGATTCTTGTTATGTATCATCGTGGAAAGAAGCCGATGAGTTTTACCAAGATCAACTCTCTCGTGGTAACGAGGGTGCAGTTGTCAAACGTGGTGACGCTATTTGGAAGAATGGCAAACCCAAGTGGCAAGTAAAGATGAAGGTAGAGGAAGAGTGTGATATGCTTTGTTACGACACCATTCCTCACAGTAAGGATGAAAACAAGATTGGTTCTTTACTGTTGCGCTCTGAGGACGGTTTACTGTTGTGTTACGCTGGTGGATTAATGGAAGAAGCTATGGAGCAACCTCAGTCCTTTTGGGTTGGACAAGTGTGCAGAATCAAGTTCAATGCACTCAGCCCTTACGGACGATTCGATCATCCTCGCGTTAACAACGGTAAAGGCAAAACAAAGTCGTGGGACGCTTGTGTACGAGCTAAAGGTTGCACAGCACACACTGCTGATGAAATCAGACATATCTATAACGCCGCTATCGGCTTGGAGTGATACTATGGCTCAAGTTACAATCAACTTTCCTGTTAGTATGAGCAAGGACGATAATATGATTTGTGTAAGTGAGGACAAATGCTTTCGACTCATATTTGATTATATGCTTTTTAACTACTCATCTAAGTATGAAAGTGCTTACTACAATACTGAGTTTCCGTGGCTTCCGTTTCTGGGTCGAGATTGGTATCGTGTATTGTGTCCAACTGCGAAACTTCATGTATCTAAGTACAAGAACAGGCGTACTGTAAAGACGTTCTTCAATCTTGCCATTGAGCAAAGCTTTGATCCTCGTATTGACTTCCAGAAGGCCGCAGAAGCTCAGGTAGATTACTACAGAGGGATCGATAAAGCAAAGGAGAAGGCTGACGCTCTCAAGAAGAAAGCTATTGAGAAGATGGAGGCTAAGAAGATTATTGATGTTACACCATCCACGGGACCGTACACAAAACCCTCTCTGTCCATCGAACGTATCAACCAAATTAACAACAATTGTCGGGCCGAGGTGTGTTACCACTGTGGTAACTACAAGACATTTGAATGGTCTGTGAACACCGCAGATCGTACAATCGAATACAGATGCCCAGAATGTCACAAACTTATTACCAAGGAGACTTACCATGGCTAACATCCTCAAACCTTACACCGATGAGTGGAAAGCCGCTCTCAAAAACAACTGTGATCGCCTCAGCAACTCCATCAACAACATCGTTGTCAAGTACAAGTGGCGTTTCGTCCGTACACTTGGATGGATGACTGTCGGCTACTACGCCCACATGGTCCTAACGAATCAAACTGGTGCTGCCTTGCGCGGTGCAATGAGGGTATTCTAATGTACATCATCAATCATATTCCCACAGATGACAAAGGAAACATTGTTGAGTTTGGCTCAATTAAGCACACTCACTTTCGTGAAGTACGTTCACACAATGTTGGTCAGATCGTTATGAACCATGCGAAGAATAAATTCTATCGTGTGAACGGAGATGGTTCTCTGCGTAAACTTTCTAAAAAGGAAGTATTGAAGTACGTGGACGAATCTCTGGCTGCTGTCGAGGAGGTTAACAATGTTTGATAATGAATACTTTAACCTTACAGATGCGAAGGAATACTTTGAACGATATCCTAAAACTCCTCGACTCAAAAGTGGGACCATTTCTATTTCTGAGAAGATCGACGGAACCAATGCTTCGTTCGTCGTCAAAGACGGTACCATTGTATGCGTCATGTCAAAGAAGCGGCTGTTATCCCCAGTCAGTGACAACCAAGGTTTTTGCCGATGGGTGTATGACAATGCAGAACAGCTTGTTACCCTTGGAGATGGACGACACAACGGCGAATGGGTTGGATGTGGAATCTGTGGTTCGTGCAAGAATCGATACAAGCTTACAGAAAAGCGTTTCTACCTGTTCAACACCTTCCGTCCTGTTGAATCGCTCCCAGAGTGTTGCCATCAAGTACCACTTCTGTACGTAGGGTCACGCTTGCGTGACTTTAATGAAGCAAACGGTGGTCCAATTGAGCTTGAAGATATGGTAATGGAAGCATTTCATATCCTCAGACGTAATGGCTCCAATCTGAACACGGATATTGCACCCGAAGGTATCTGTGTGTACGACCACGACTTACGAATCACTTTCAAGAAAACCTTTGAATATCCTAACGGTAAATGGGGAGAGAAGTAAAATGAAGTATAACTATACATTTAAAAAGACAATTGTAATTACACCGTTCCATGTTCAATGCGCTGGAGCGATCCTGTTTGGTGTACTCATTGGCTTCTTGGTGGGTTAACACAGCAAAAGACTTAGAGCTAGGGGTAGGGGCGCAGAGATACGTGCCTCACCCCGGATGTACAGAGAGCGACAAAGCTTGGCTCTATGTCAATGGTAAAGGTATAGGCTTCTACTGTAACAAGTGTGGAGCCTCTGGTTTCACCTATCATAAAAATAGGTCACTCTCTGAAATCAGAGCGATGATAGAATATGAACAGGAGTTACAGAATGAAACAAAACCAACCTTGCCACAAGATTTCACTCTTGAGATTCCTGACCACGGCCTTGTCTGGTTACTGGCTGCTGGAATTAATTCTCAAGAAGCAGCGAACCATTGTATTGGATGGTCAGATAGACTACAAAGAGTCATCTTGCCTGTGTACGATGGAAGAACCCTTCTGTACTATCAAGCCAGATCAATTGATGGACGCCTACCGAAATACGTCAACCCTCATGTCTCGAAAGACCATATCTTGTACGGAGCGGAAGTTCTGGATAGAACAAAACCTGTATGCATATGCGAGGATATATTGTCCGTTGTGCGTGTATCGAATATCATGCAAGCAGTTAGCCCCTTGGGAACAAAACTGTCAGAGTGGGCTGCTATGCGCCTTGGAGAGCATCCTTTGGTATTCATTTGGCTTGACGGAGATAAAGCCGGTAAACGAGGCCGTGCAAAAATGCGCAAACAACTATCGTGGTACACTGAAGTTACCTTAATTATTACCCATCGCGATCCGAAGAAGTATTCGGATGCACAAATAAAGGAGTATCTTGAATGTTAAATCCATTAATAAAACTTTTGTTGTCGTTCATTGTGTTTATTGCTCATTGTAAAGTAACTGTGTATACTTGCTACGTATCATTCTGGGCATTGGGTATGGCTCTTCATCCTGAAAAGGTACATCCCGGATATGTGATTGTAGCAATTGCTACGTGGATGTTTGTTGCTATAACAGCACTCATACTTGGTCAATACATTTGGCTTGGCAGAAGAGGTGTAAAGGAGTTCTGGTATGATTAAAATCATCAAACAAACTTTCGGTTTTTGCTCTACCCTTTACATCAATCAGTGGTTCCTATATGGACGTAGATGGGTAAAGGAGGCATGGTCAGATGTATCGATGTAAAGACTGTATCACCTGCATACACAAGCAAAAATGTACACGTTGTCCAATCACAAACCGTAACATGGTTCAAATGAAACACGGTATTGTATACTGCGACAACGGCTCTGCTCACAAATCAAAGTGGGACGAGGAGGGTAATTATGGAAGACAGGATTCTTCTAAGTGTCCTAAAGCATAAGGAACAATACCTACGCCTCTTACCATACATCCGTTTGGAGATACAAGAGCCGTACACTCGCCACATGATTAAGGAATTTGGTCAATACTTTGATGAGAAGCCAGACGCAACTGTAGTAGACACTGTAGAGTTCTATATGTGGCAAACGCAGTTTCGTATGAAGCGCATTAAAGAGGAAGACCGAGCGAAACTCAAAGCTGTATTATCAGCTATTCAACCTGACCCTGACGGTGACACACGAGCGTTGCTACTCAAAGGGTTTCAGGAACGTGAGTTCGCTACTAAACTAATGGAATTAACACAGACATGGGAAGACGGAGGCGAGGTTGCTCTGTTCGACGAAGCCCGTGATCTGTTTGTGACACACTCGGAATCGCTCAAGAGACAAGTCAAAGACCCGTGGGTCAAAGCAGACTTTGAAACTCTGTTCGATATGGAGAAGCTCCTGAAGGAGTCACTTCCTTGGTGCGTCCCACAACTCAATCTCAGCATCGGACCAGCACCTCTGTCTCAGTTCTACATATTCGCGGGACGACCCGATAGTGGAAAGACGACATTCGTATCCGATAACTTGCGGCTGTGGGGCGCAGAGGCTTACAAGAAGTGGGGTTTGGATAGACCAATCCTAATCTTCAACAACGAAGGAGCCTCAGATAAGTATCAAAGACGTATTGTACAATCTGGTTTGAACATGACTACACCTGAGTTGATTAACAAAGGCTGGAAATGGGCTAATGAGATGTTCAGTGAGATGGTGTGTCCTTTCGGTAATGACAACATGGCAGATGACCTCATCCGGGTTATGCAAATACCCGGCTATGGTGTTAAAGACTTGGAGTTCATTATCGAGGACCACAATCCATGTGCAGTCGTCTATGATATGTTAGACAATGTGAAAGGATTTGAATCACTTGCTAAGTATGGTACTGTTGATATGAGATTTGAATATCTATATCAGTGGGGCCGTGAGATGGCCATTGAACATAATCATTTTGCACTCGGTCTGTCTCAAATGAATGGTGAAGCAGAGGGTATGGAATATCCCACCCTTAATATGCTCAAAGGTTCTACCACTGCCAAACAAGGTGCTTGTGATGTTATCATCATGGGTGGTAGAGGTGACATCTCTGATACGTCACGTTACCTTAGTACCCCAAAGAATAAGTCTGAGTTACGTGACCCAGACGCCGACCCGGTGACTATGGCACAAGTTGCTACAGATTTCGCTCGTGGTCGTTACTACAAAGAAGCTGTCCCTTCAATATGGGATGACTAAAAGGAGTTTTGTGTATGATTACTTTCTTTATTTCTCTCATTGGTGTTGCTGTTGTCATGTGTCTTTTTGCTTATGGTATGACTATCAAGGATAAAATCAATGTGCTTGAAAATAGCGAAGCAAGAGCAAAGGAACGAGCAAGTTTCCGGCGCAGGATGTATCTCAAGGAGCAGGAACGAGCAAACGATTTGAGCCGCAAGTACATTACTCTCAAGGATGATGTTCATGACTTTGTTCGTGTACTTTCTGAGCGTAAACCTATCGAGTACGATGATTACAAAGCACTGTCTGCTGAGTGTAATTGTGAGTTTTGCAATGAACTGTTTAAGGATTACCTCGATAAGTCGGAAGGTTTGACCACAGCAATGGATATCATAGACGAGGATGAGTATTAATGAAATACGCTGCTCACCTGAGACAACGATTCAGGGAAGCAAGATGTAAACGTACCCGTGTGCTTACTTTTGATAGGGAAACTACCATTGGCAAGTACATGGGACGAAAAGCTTCTCCATTCGACCCAATGAATTGGATTGTCGCTACTGGTTGGAAGTATCTTGACGAGAAGCAGGTCAACCATCGTTACTACAATTCACCTTCTGAGTTTCCAGATAGTGATGAAATGCCTATTGACGATGTGTTATATCTCGTTGGTTTCAACATTAAATTCGACCTTCTGTGGAAGTGGAACGATCCTGAGTTCAGGAGATTCCGTGCTACAGGTGGTAAGATTTGGGACTGTCAATTAGCACAGTACCTACTCACTGGTCAGATCATGAATATGAAGGCTGGTGAAATGAGTAGACCATCAATGAACAATGTTGCTCGTAGGATGGGACTCGGATTGAAGATTGATGAAGTGAAGAAACTTTGGGACCAAGGTATCGACACCTCTGATATCAATAAAGATTTGCTCCTGAGTTATCTCTGTGGATCGAAGGATATGAACACCGTCAATCGCTACGGCGAGGTACTTGGTGACGTTCTTACCACTGAAGAGATATTTAAGGCGCAGGTGAAGAAAGCGCGTGAGCTTGGTTGTATGCCTTTACTTGAGGCCCGTATGCAATCGCTTATGTGTACTACCGAAATGGAATACAACGGATTGAGTGTAGATGTGAAACTCGGTGAAGCAAATCGTATTCGTCTCACAGATGCGTGTAACGAACTTTGGGAGAACTTGGAATGTGAAGTCTCAGACTTACCTTTTGAGTTTAACTGGGGTTCGTCAACTCAGTTGGGTGCTTTGTTATTCGGTGGAGATGTAAAGTACAAGGTTCAAAAACCACATCCTACACAGCCATACTTCTTTAAGGAAGAAATTGTGCAGGTGTTGGATAAAAACGGTAGTCCTGTCATTTACCAATCAGGTAAGAAAGAAGGAGAGTTCAAAACCAAGAAGCAAAAGGTGTACGATCTTGATCGACCTAAGTTGAAATGGTTTGAAGAAGTCTACTCGTTCCCCGGATTGGTTGAAGGATTACCTGAGTGGAAGACCAAGAAAGGTAGTTGGAAGACTGACGCGGATACTTTGGATGAAGTGGTTGATACCTATGAGGATCAAGATTTCATTGAAATCCTTGGTATATATCGCTGGTTGGACAAAGACCTTGGTACTTACTACAAGAAGTGGAACGAAAAGAAGCAACAGTGGAAGGGTATGCTCACACTTGTGCAACCCGATGGCTTCATCCACCACTCGTTAAACCACTGTGTTACGAAGACGGGCCGACAAAGCTCGTCTAACCCCAACTGTCAGAATCTTCCACGAGGAGATAAGTCAGTAGTTAAGCAAATGTTTCGCTCCCGATTTGGTAACGAGGGAGTAATGATGGAGATAGACTTTGGTGCTATTGAAGTCGTTGTTAAAGCAATGCTTGCTTCTGATAGACAGTTGATCGAAGATTTGATGGCTGGTGTGGATATGCATACTATGCGTCTGTCTCTTGTTACTGGTGAGGACTACGACCTGTTAATGAAGATCAAAGATGATGAGTCACATCCGAGACATAAGGAAGTGAAATCTGCTAGGCAGAATATCAAAGGTTATTCATTCAGTTCACAGTACGGAGCAGGGCTGGCTACTATGGCAGCTAATTGTGGTTTAACCAAAGAGAAGACGCAAGAGTTGCAAAATGCTGAGAAGGCTCGGTATAATAAGGTTACTGATTACGAGGAAAGTGTGTTTGCTGCTATTGAAGCATCAGCACGTAACGTAGCAAATGTGAAAACAAAGAACGGATATCCTGCCAAGAGAGGCAAATATACATCCCCATTTGGTTCCATTTACACGTTCACGCAGATAGATGCACCATCTTTCCTTGCAAAGAGAGGTATTTATACCAACTTCTACAAACCAGAGATGATGAACTTCCCCACTCAGGGAGATGCAGGTGTTGTTGTACAAGTCGCTCAAGGCAAATTGATGTCTCATTTCAGCGAGTTGTACAACTATGAGGACAAAGCGTTCCTTGTAAATACTGTGCATGATTGTGTGTGGCTAGACGTTCATAAATCTGTAGCAGATCAAGTAGCCCATGACATCAAACGAATTATGGAGAATGTACCTCGTTATCTCAATGAGATATTTGGTATGTACGCTCATGTTCCATTCCCTGCTGATTTGGAAGTAGGACCGAATATGTACGAACTCCATGGATACCATGACTATGATTATGAAAGTTACCCAACTCCCCATACCTCGGCGTGGCCCGAAGAGTACGGGCAAACAACTGTAGCTTACTACGATTGGGATGATAATCCTATCGCTGAAGTTGCTTAACTACATAGAGGAGAATACCTATGTGTGCATTTGATATGACGAAGAAGAATGAAGGTGGCGGTAAATCCAAGTTTATTCCTGAGAACATTGTTGCTGAGAAAAGTCAACACTACGCTGTGTTCAGCGAGTATATTGAACTCGGTAAACAGGAGCAGAAAACTAAGGATTATCCTGACAAGAAACCTGCTGAGATGGCTGTCATCGGTTTTGAACTGACAGATCAGACCTACATACGTAAGACGAAAGAAGGAGAAGTGGAAACCGCTGTGGTTGTGAATCGCACAATTCCTCTCTATTCCTCCGAAAAGGCTAATGCCTACAAGTTCTTCCACGCGATTGGTCAGGCACCTACCAGTGCAGCCTTGAAGAAAATCATTGATGAAGGTATTGAACCCAAGAAGCAGTCTTCTGCACCGAAGATTGGTAAGGACGCACATACCTTTGTGGATATGCTGGATGCAAATGTATTCCTCGACATCAGCCACGGTAAGTCTCAGCGAGTATTTGAAGGATGTTATCCTCCCGGCACCACTGCTGAGGAAGCAAAAGATGGTAAGGTTGACACCATTGACAAGCAGGTCATCGACTGGACTTGGAACAACTTTACTCCTGCTTCTGTCACTTCCACGTTCCACCCGCGTTACGGCTATGAAGCATGTACTCGCGCTGAGTGTTCCAAAGGTAATCGCGTGTTCGTCTTTGATGAACCTACCAAGGAAGGATGGGAAGCTCTGGATCGTTGGATGCAGGACAAGATCAAGGGTGCGCTGAACTACGAAGGTTCCGCTGTTGAAGCTCTGGTGTTGTCTCTTGAAAAGGATGGAACAGATGAAGCCGCATCAAACAAGATGCCGACTAACTCCAAAGACATGGATGAAGTCCCGTTCTAAGTAATATATGGAGTGAGGCTTATGTCTCACTCCTTTTAACAAAGGATTACAAATATGAAATATCTCGTTGATATTCTGGCATGGATTCTCGCAATCATTGCTATGGTGTGTAAAGCCGCTGACAAATGTAAAAATCTTGTTAAGGATTGTGCAATGGACCTCAACTCCATTGAGTATGACAAGGCTGAAAAGGCTCCTGCTCGTGCGCGTGAAGCATGTGTTGCAGCCGTTGACAATGCATACATCGCTTATCAGGAAGCTGTCAAGAAAGCCGGTAATGCAGAAGCACTTGCTCGTATCAAGGCTCAGGCAAAGAAAGACGTTCTCAACGAACAGTTCTCCAAGATTCTGGTGAAGTAATATGTCCGATGAAATCCCGCTGTTTCCAGATGATCTCATCAAGGAACCAAAGGGTCACAGTGGTGCGTTCTCCTTTGCTGATGAAGTAGAGGAGCCACCGCTGGATACACGAACCGCTCTTATTGACGGTGACATGCTTATATATGCGTGTTGCTACTCGGCTGCTCGTAAAGAAGGTTTTGAAGCTATCAAGAAGGTGTGGGATGGAAAGGTTAATACCATTCTGTCAAAATCCAGAGCGATAGATAAAGTGATCTTCCTTACTAACGGTCCTTGCAATTTCAGATACAAAATTTACCCAGATTACAAAGGATGTAGGCAGAAGTCTAAGCCAGAGTTCTATAATCGGTTGCGTAAATGGTCCATCGAAAAGCGTGGTGCTGTAATGGTACACAACGCTGAAGCAGATGATGCTTTGTGCTACTCGCACGAAAACAATAGTGGTAATCCAGATATCGCTCTGAACCACACAATTATTTGCACTGATGATAAAGACCTCGACATGGTTCCCGGCTGGCACTACAGACTTCGTACACAAGAGTGTTACTACGTTGATAACGAGTTTGGAGAGTTGGTAGTTGTACCGACGGAGCGTGACAAAAAGATCAAAGCGTATGGACCAGTTGCTTTCTACTACCAGATGCTCCTTGGTGATTCCACTGATGGAATACTTGGGCTTGGTAAAGTAGCAGACGAGACTCGTGATAAATACGGGTTGCGTAACGCTAAAGGGTGCGGTCAGGTATGCGCCTATACGATTCTATCAAACGCCGAGAGTGTGGAAGATGCGTCATATATCGTGGCCTCTGCATACAGAGCAAAGTATGGTGCAAAGTGGTATAATGAATACTTACTCCAAGCCAGACTCCTGTGGATGCAAACATACGAAGGTGAAATTTACACACCGCCGGAAGAAATATTAAACTATTGGAGAAAACGGCATGATGCTGAATGTAAATGAAAAGATGCTGGCTAAAGTTAAAGAGCTTGGTCATTGCTTGTGTGACAAAGATTGTCCATGTCCGTGTACCAAAATGTGGAAATCTTTGATGGACGATGGCGAGTGTTACTGCGGCATGGTTTCTGTTGATGAAGAAGTTGAGGACCAACTACAGTGGCTTTATTGCCTTGAAAACGCAGGTGTTGATAACTGGTCTGGTATCGACTATGCAAAGGAAGAGTTCAATGCTGAAAGTTAAAAAGCTGGATGATGCAGCAGTAATCCCTGAATACCAGACGGATGGAGCAGCAGCCTTCGACCTCGTGAGTATCACTACTGGCGTAGTACCTCGTGGTAGCTCCTTAAAGATTCACACTGGTTTGGCAATGGAGATTCCTGAAGGGTATGCTGGCATTATCACAGTTCGCTCTGGACTTGGCTTCAAAGCCGATATTGCAACTCACAATGGTTTGATCGATAGTGATTACCGTGGAGAGATAGCAATCAAGGTTCGTAACTTTGGTTGTAAAGACTTGGCCATCTATGCTGGTGATCGTATCGCTCAGATGCGTATTGTGGAAGCTCCTCGGATGGAGATCAAAGAAGTGAAGAAACTTGGTAATACCAAACGTGGAGAAGGTGGATATGGCTCAACCGGTAAATAAACCTATGATTCGATTGACAGATGAACAATGCGATCAATTCATTGACTTTGTTAATGAATACGGTGAATCAAATGGTAACGCCGCTGAGTCTTCCAAGCTTGATCCAAATGCAAATGTAACTGTCAAGACGATGGGTACACTTGAAGCCGAGATGATGAAGGGTCCAAACATTCAGATTAATAGGCGAATGATGTATAGGAAACTCATTGATTTGTTCGATGAGGAGTTGGCAGACGAGTATGTACGACAGTTGGAAGATCACGAGATTTACGCTCACGATGAATCCTCTCTCAAACCATACTGTGTCTCCATCTCAATGTACCCATTCTTGCAGCACGGAACTATCCCTCTTGGTGGTAACGCTGGTGCGCCAAAGCACTTCTCTGCGTTCATCGGTCAATACATCAATTTGGTGTACGAGATCGCTGCTCACTTTGCTGGAGCAGTGGCTACTGTTGAGTTCTTGATGTACATGGATTACTTTGCTCGGAAGGAGTTCGGAGACGGTTATCATTATATGGATGAAATATCTGACGCATTTGCTCAGGTAGTGTACTCCATAAATGAGCCAGCAGTTGCTCGTGGTAATCAGAGCGTATTCCTAAATTGGTCAATATTTGATCGTAACTACTTTGAAGAAATGTTTGGAGATTTCGTATTCCCTGATGGTGGTAAACCAGATGTGGATTCTGTAATGCTACTTCAAGAGTGTTTCCTTGAGTGGTTTAATGAAGAGAATACCAAACGTCTCCTGAGCTTTCCTGTACTCACATGCTCTGCTATTGTTGAAGATGGAGAGTATGCTGACGAAGACTTTGGAGATATGCTTTCACAGCACATGGCTAAAGGTACTAGATTCTTCGTGTATAACTCTGACTCTGTTGACTCGCTGGCCTCTTGTTGCCGACTCAAGAACAAGCTCGGAGATAAACCAGAGTTCAGCTACACTCTTGGTGCTGGTGGTGTGTCCACTGGTTCTACCAACGTGATTACATTGAATATCAATCGCATGATGCAGATAGGTACCAGCTTGTCAGACCAAATTAACAAACTGCACAAGTATCATGTGGCTCATAGAGCAATCATTGAGGACCGATTTAACCATGGCCTTCTCACTCCATACGATGAACATTACATCTCATTGTCCGACCAGTTTCTTACTATCGGTCTAAGTGGTATGCTGGAAGCGTGGGAGTATGTTAATGGAAATCCGTGTTGGTCGAAGGATTACAATGAGTTTATCAAGACAATGCTCAAGAAAGTATATCATATGAACCGCAGTGCTGAGAAGGAGTATGGTTATAAGTTCAACACAGAGTTTGTACCCGGTGAATCGCTTGGTGTAAAGTTCGCTAAGTGGGACAAAGTTGATGGTCTTGATGTACCTCGTGACTGCTATAACTCATACTTCTATCCTGTGGAAGATGATGTATTGTTGCCGATCAAAGCGAAACTCCATGGTTCTGATACTGGTGAGTTTCTGGATGGTGGCTCTGCTTTGCATCTCAATCTCCCTGAACTTCCAACCATTGCTGGTGCTAAAAACATCATGAAAGTAATGGCTAAAAATGGTGTACCGTATTATGGAATCAATGTACGTATGACTGGTTGTAAGACCTGTGGACGTAATCATCCGAATACCACATCAGAGTGCTACTACTGTGGTTCTACTGACCTACATTATGCAACCCGTGTAATCGGTTATTGTAAATGGATTGAGAATTACAGTAAAGAGCGACAGGAAGAAGAATCAAGGAGAAGCTACATTGAAACTGGTTCACATTGATTATAACCCAGAGACGGATGCTGTGGAGGTGTTCGTCTCTGGTTGTACTAGGCGATGTGCTGGATGTCATAATGAACGTCTATGGAACTTTGATCTCGGACATGAATGGACAACCATGCTTACGTTCCTTGAGAACACAAATTGTGATCGTATAATGATTATGGGAGGAGAACCTCTCGATCAAGATATAACGCAGTTGTGTATGTTCTTAGATTTCCTTGACAAACACTATAAAGAAATCTGGTTGTTTACAGGGTATGAGTCCGTCCCGCAATTTGTATGTGATAAATGTAACTTCGTGAAGGTTGGTCCTTACAAAGAAGACCTTCCTGAGTGGATTTACATGGGTATCACACTCGCGAGTAATAATCAAATGATCTACAAAGGAGAACGAGGATGGAAATCTACGTTGAACAAATGACAATGAATGAAGAGGCACGAAATGCTTGTGGTTATACCATTGATTCTGTTAGCAGAATTGAACTTGGTAAACTAGCCATGTGCGAACATTCACCTCTAAGGGCTGTTAAGTTTGCAGTATATATGGACGATATTCCGAGTTTCGTATCTGTACACTTTGTAAGACATAAAATAGGTGTAGAGCATTACGTCAAATCAATGCGTCCAGATCGTTGTGGTAATGAAGATCCCACACAAACACACAGACTCACTCCTATTAACCACTTGATGCATATCAATGCACATGCACTCATCCATATGGCACGTAAACGATTATGTATGAACGCAAGTCCCGAGACTCGTGCTGTTATGAAAGAGATCAAAAAGCAGTGTCCTGAATGGTTATCCGAGTGGATGGTGCCTGATTGTGTATACCGAGGTGGATGCTTTGAGTTGAAGACTTGTGGTAAGATGCCTAGGAGATCATATGGCTAAAGGAAAACGACCTTCGTACACTCGTAAGGGTGGCAAGGTTGCAGCAAAGGAAACGGATGCTCGTAAAGCCAAACGTCTTGGGTTTCGTTCTGGAGGTGAGATGCACTGTTGTAACCAGTTGGAAGCAGCAGGTATTAAATACCTATATGAAGAACGCAAGCTAATAATTCCGTATATCATTCCAGAGAGTGAACATAAATATCTTCCAGACTTCTTTCTCAAGAAGAAAGATGGTACAATAATGTACATTGACTACAAGGGAGAGTGGGACTTGAAGGATAGGGAGAAGCACTTGTTGATACAAGAGCAGAACCCTGATCTGGATATTCGTATGCTCTTTGAACGTGATCCTTCAAAGCAATTCATTGGTAAACGAGGTACAAGTGCTTCATATGCTGATATATGCACGAAGGGTAAAGGACGAGGTAAATGGAAGAAGTTCAGTCTGCCATTCTCCCATGTAAAACGAGTTCGTGGACAAGCCCCTGTATATATTCCGAGGGAGTGGCTCAACGAATGTGAGGTGAAATAATGGCGTACAGACAGGATTTGATGAAAACCGTGTACCGGTCTTTGGGTGACGGTGAGATTGAAAGAGGAAAGAAGATTCTCCTTCGCATGATGGACAGTTTTGGTTCCGAAATGGCTGCTGAGATTATCTCTGAGGACACAGGTATTGAACTGTGTAGACAGAATCTCAACTACTGGAAGAGAATTGCTACCAACAAAGGTAACAAAGCAAAAACAGATCGCGAAACAAACGTGAAGGTTAAAGTGCCAGATACTCCGAGTATCACATCTCCTAATATTCCAACTACTCATGAGATGGATTGTGAAACAATTCTGTTCTTTACAGACCTTCACGCGCCTTATCAACATCCAGATGCTATACGGTTTCTCCGTAAGGTTAAAGAAGCATGGTTACCTACTATTGTTATCAATGGTGGTGATGAGTGTGATAAACACGCAATGTCGTTCCATACAAGTGATCCTAACTTGGACGCTGCGGGATCGGAACTTTGTAAAGCTCGTAAAGTGCTTCGTGAACTTGCTGATGTATTCCCTGAAATGTTTATCTGTGAATCAAACCACGGCTCTATGGCTTACCGTAAAGCTATGGTAGCTGGTATTCCTGTTGAATATATCAAGGATTATATTGACGTTCTGTTTCCTAATGGCAATCAACCTAAGTGGTATTGGGACGAAGAGTGGGTGATGAAGTCAGAAGAATATGGGGATACTGTATTCAAGCATCAGTTCACTGGAAGGTGTGCTACTGCTGCATGTCACGAAGGTATGAACATTGCTGCTGGACATCTTCATAGCAAGTTTGAACTTGAGTGGACTCAGAGCAATGGTAGGCGATACTTCGGTCTTCGTGGTGGTTGCTTGGTAGATACCAAAGCACTCGCGTACAAATACGCTACCGTGTTCAAGGATAAACCATTCCTTGGTTGTGTAGTCATTCATAAGGGTGTACCTGTGTTGATTCCTATGACACTTGACAAGAAAACTAAAAGATGGACAGGAGAACTTGTATGAGTAAATTGACCGTTGATGAAGTGATGGATACATTGGCAATTGGCCGTGTTATGATTGGAGCATTGGAACTGGAACCTAACATCGTTCCTAACATCTTGCCCGGAGTTGTAGAACAGTACACTGATGCAATTGAAGAAGAGATGCTTCGTTCCATGAACGCAGAAGAATCTGAAATGTCTAACAAATTGTGTGAGTTGTGTGAAGACCTTGCTCTGTATGTAACGCCTTTTGTAAACGCAAAATACGAGCAGTAAGATGAGCCATAGGTGTTGCAAGGAGTGTGGAGGAGAGTATTCACTTATTACGATGGATTATGAACATACTTCCACATGCTCCCATAATCACGCAAAAACCGACTCAGAACGCACTTTAGGTTCCAGATTGAACAATGGCAAGCCAGAACTCAGTTATGTCCCACAGGGGCTTGTAGAGGGCTGTGCGAGGGCTATGATGTTTGGAGCCAAAAAGTACGCTCGTAATAATTGGCGCAAAGGTCTAAAAGATTCTGAGTGCATGGATTCATTGCTTCGACACGCCTTCAAATATATGAACGGTGAGGAGATGGATGATGAAAGCGGTGAATGTCATTTGGACCATATAGCAGCCAATATCGGATTCCTGTTGGAACAACGTCGATTGCGTGAAATTGGGGTTGAAATTGGTGAAGAAAACCTTTTGGTTAAGTAGCTGTTTTTACTGGATTAAATAATTACAACCGACTAAAGAGGAGGGAGTATAACACTATTATACTTCCCCCTTAGTAGTAATACTTGGAGAGTAATTCATGGATGATGCACAAGAGCTTTTGCAGGAGTACCTTGATAGGTCAATTCTTGCTGAAGCTATTGAAATAGTAAAACAGGGTATACCTCTTGATAGTGAAATGAGGGAGCAGTTAATATCTATTGCTATAGACCCTGATTTGTTGGAAGAGGAGTTCTGTAATGGCTAATGCTAAGTTTCCTCTCTCCAAGATGCCAGCGTTTACAAAGCAACAAATGAAATGGTTGAGAGGATACTTCTATCAAGATTTGATGGATGCAACAATTGACGTACAAAAGATGTGCGAAACTATTGGTGCCAACAAGGTTATACTCACCATTGAGAATCAAATGGGTATCCTTCAATCAGGTGATGAACAGTTTAAAATTGGAGGATAGTATCTATGTGTATGGGAGGCGGGTCAGCACCCGCACCTGCTCCTGCACGGCAACCGGCACCTGCTGCCCCTGCTACTGTGCAAGAGACTGTTGCCCCTGAGTTGGGTATCTCTGAGGAAGAGAAGAAACGTAAGGCTCAGTTGGGTAAACGTGATCTTCGTGTAGATGTGGGATCGCTTGATCCTGCTACGGTTGGTGCTGGTGTAACATCCGGTATCAACGTAGGATAATGGAGGACTAATGGCTGAATCATCCAAGATTGAGTTTCAGCAGTCCAAGATTAAGGACCGATATAATCAGTTACAAAACCTTCGTGATCCATACCTGAGACGCGCTGAGGACTACGCTACGTGGACTTTGCCGTATCTTTACATAGGTGTTGATGAACAGGGAGGTGATACTGGTTCCAGTGACTCTGAGCAGTCTTGGACGAGCGTTGGCGCACGAGCAGTGAACCACCTTTCCAATAAGTACATGCTTGCGATGTTCCCTGCTGGTCGGCCCTTCTTCCGTCAAGATGTCTCTGAGAAGACTATGATGGAGATCATGCAAGCTACTGGTGAAACAAAAACTAACATTGAATTTGCGTTTGGACAGATGGAACGTGAAGCTGCTATTAAACAGTTTGAACGAAATCGATCTCGTACCGCAATTCTAGAAGCACTGAAACACTTGATTATCTCAGGTAACGCTTTGCTTTATATCCCTAAAGAGGGAAACATTCAAGCGTACTCTCTAGCAGACTACGTTGTACTTCGCGATCCTTCTGGTGATGTAATTGAAATCATTACAAAAGATCGGAAGGATATCTCAACTCTGGAACCTGAACTTCGTGAGGTACTTCGTAAGGAGTCCGGTAAGGAAGAGAAAGGTGAAGCTCCAGAACTTGAAACAACTGATTTGTATACTCGTATTCGATTCAAAGAGGGTCGATACTACGTTCATCAGGCGTTGGACAAGTTCGCTGTAGAGGGTGAGTCTTGGATTAAGAAAGAAAACTTACGATGGATTCCTCTTAGGTGGAACTCTATTCGTAAGGAACACTACGGGCGCGGTCTTGTAGAGGATAATAAGGGCAACTTCCATGCCGCTAATATGATTAGTATGGCTCTAGCTGAAGGTGTCATTGCCGCATCTGATTTGAAATTCCTTGTCGATCCTAACTCTGGTATTGACATTGATGAACTTACCAACTCTCCTACAGGCACATATCACTACGGTGAGGAAGGCTCTGTGAGGATGGTTGATACTACGAACTCTTCTGTGTGGCAGTTCTTGCAGTCACGATTGGAGCATTATGAGCGTGAGATTGGAATGACATTCCTTCTCAACTCTGCTGCTACTCGTGATGCTGAACGAGTTACTGCACAAGAGATTCGTATTCAGGCTCACGAACTTGAGACATCACATGGTGGAGTATATTCTACCTTGGCTGTTGATCTCCAGCTTCCATATGCTAATTTCCTTCTACAGCAAATAGATGCGAATATTGCAGGGCAAGCTATTGAGCCTATGATTGTGACCGGACTTGAAGCTCTCGGACGACAAGCTGATCTGGAGTCTCTCCAGTTGTGGCTGCAAGACCTTGCACTCTTGAAGGAGTTGCCAGATGATTTCCTTGCACAGTTCGATGCTCGTGCGTATATGGCCTTTAGTGCTACATCGCGTGGAGTCGAGTATACCAAGTTCTTGAAACCAGTTGAACAACAGCAGGAGGAAGCAGCCCTCGCACAACAGCAGCAAATCGCGGCTGAGATGATGGGTGCTGGTATCCAAGGCGTAGCTGCCTCTGCTGGTAAAACACCACTTCCTGAATTGGCTGATACCGCTGTAAAAGCAGGTTCAGCTATGATGGGTAGAAATCAAGGATAAATTATGGCTGATGAAAACGTGAATGTAAATACTGACACTAACGGTGTGGAAGGTGCAGTATCGGTTATTGATGGTGAAGCACTTTTGAATGAAGAAAACGAAGCTACCTCCTCCTCTGAAACTGAGGAACTCGGCGCAGATAACAATGAAGTTACTGACGACTCTAACGCGAGTGAAGGAGAAGAAGGAGCAGATGCCGAAGATGGAGACTCGAAAGATAACTCAGAGGACGCCGAAGACGGTGACGCTGTTGAGTGGACTCCAGAGGCATTTGAGGAAGCTGAAAGTGGTGTTCAATTCAAGGATGCCAAAGGTTCCATGTACGAGAAGGTCGAGGGTTGCGAAATCCCTGTCCCGATGTGCGACAAAGAAGCCGGTATGTATAAGGAACTTGCAAATCTTGGCTTCGACCAAGACGTAATCAATCGTGAGTTCTGGCAGAATAAGGGTGATCTCTCTGAGGACACTATTACTGCATTGAAACAGGTGCTTCCTGCTGGAATGGTTGATGCGCATCTTGCTGCTTTGAAGGGTGAGCATGTTGCATATTTGGATAGTCTCACAAGACAGAACTCCGATGCTGTAAAAGCAAAGGAAGAGGCAGCTGCAAAGCTTGAGAAGCGAGACAGTGAAACTCTTGATACTGCTGCAAAGGTTTTTGATAACGAAGATGGTAAAGTTGCTTTTGATGAAGCTGTAGCTTTTATCAATGAGAATTACGATCTGGATAGGCGTAAAGAAATTGCGGCCACCCTCCAGACTGGAACCTTGTTCTCTCGCAAAGCTCTGTTGAACGCAATCAAGCGTGACATGGATTATAATGGTGGAGATGTTCACAAGCTTATCAACGCAGATGGCTCTGTTACTGCCCAGAAGGTAGTAGGTGGAGCTATTACAGCAGAAGCATATCATGACATCATTTCCAACCCAACCAATCCTGACCACACAAAATACATGAATGATATGGCATTTCAAAATGAAATTGACAACCGGCGTTCCAAAGGTATTAACGCTGGTATCTAATACAACTCTCTAACAAAAGGATATAATTACATGGCTGTTAACATTACTCGCCCCGCACAGGCAAATGGCACTGGTGATATCGACGCTCTCCACATTGAGAAATTCAACGGTAAGGTAGCTCTGGCCTACCAGAAGGCTGCTCGTATGGAGTCGTTCCTCTCGGTTGAAAAGCTTACTGGAACTGACACTCTGTCCACCGATGCACTCGGTCAGCCCGGTTTGCAGGTTGTGACTCCCGGTGAAACCCCGACTGTCTCTCAGACCAAGCGTGGCCGTACCTCCGTCACTGTTGATAAGGTTATTCTGTCTCGTGTTGCGTTCGCGCTGCTCGATCAGGTGCAGGATGCTATCAACACTCGTGACCGCGTTCCCGGCGAACAGGGTCGAAAGCTTGCTCGTAACTTCGACGAAGCTACTCAGGTTATGTCTGTCAAGGCTGCACTTGAATCTGCCAACAAGTTCGGTATCACTGGTGATGACAACTTCCCCGGTGGCACCAAGTACACCTTCTCTGTTGCAGGTGACGAGAGCGATCCCGACAAGTTGATGTCTGGTATTGAAAAGCTCATTATCGACATCGAGAAGAAGGAAGTCCCGGTTGAAGATATGCGACTGTTCCTGCCCGTCGAGCAGTATTACACTCTGCTCAATCACGACAAGCTGATTAACTCCGACTACTCTCAGGGTGGTGGTGATTACGCTGCTGGTCGTGTCGTCAAGGCGTTCGGCCTTCCTGTTGAAAAGTCGTGGACTCTGCCCTCCGCTGTTGACGCTTCTCCTCTTATGGGTGCTGATTACGAGATCACTGCTGAGATGGCGAAGACCAAGGGTCTGCTCATGACCAAGGACGCTCTGCTGGCTGCTCGTGCCATTGAACTGACCTCTCTTGTCCACTACGATAAGAAGGACTTGCTGTGGTACGTTGATTCCTACTACGCCTTCGGCTGTGCTCCCTACATGGTTGCCGAAGCTGGTGTCCTGCTCTCTGCATAATTGCACATAGACTTATAACACCCGGAGGTGTCCCTCGTGGATGCTTCTGGGTTTTTATTGCACAAGGAGTAATAATGAAACAATCTGAATTGGATGCTGTCAATGTTCTCCTCGTAGCTATCGGGGATGTACCTGTCAACGATTTAGAAATCACTAACGCCGATGTATCAGCAGCCCGTGTAGTTCTTGAAACTGCAAGAGCAGAAGTCTTGAGTGTTGGCTGGTGGTTTAATTACGAGAAGGACTTTCCACTGTCTCCTGCTGACAATGGTACTGTCCCTATTCCTCCAAATACACTTGAGCTTGATTCCACGAATACGTCTGATAAGTATGTACAACGAGATGGAAAGTTGTACGATGCTATCAATAGAACTTTTCAAATCGATGAGATTGTTAATGTTGATATCGTATTCGATGTAGAATGGGAAGAACTGCCTTGGACTGCATATCAGTTGATCGTAGCACAAGCTTCAGTTGATTTTGTTGGTGGTATGGATGGAGATAAACTTACTATTCAACGCCTGAGTGACAAAGCTCTCAAATTGGGAAATATGCTCAAGAAGAGTCATATACGCAATATGGATACTAACATATTCAGTTCTCCCAGAGCTATTATGTTCTTTGGTGGTATGCCCGGAAGGAGTTGGTAACTATGACTTTAGAAACTGGCTCTACAGGAGCATTGATTCAAGGTGTGTCTCAGCAACCAGAGTTTCAGAGATTACCGGGACAGGCATGGGAGCAAATAAACTGGTCATCCAGTGCTTCCGATGGTCTTACTCGTAGAGGCGGTACAGAGTTGTTAGCTAAAATACCGGCAGTTAATCCTGAGAACGCTGCTATATATCATTACGAACGAGGTGATGATGAGGAATATCTTGTTGTAATTGAGCAAGGTGGTAACTTGCGTGTGTTTGACAAGGATTGGGTAGAGCGTACTGTCTCTGTAACAAACCCTGATTATCTTAACACAGGTATTGTACCATCTGAAGAGATCAGTTTTCATACTATTGCTGATGTAACATTCATTGCTAATAGAGTGAAACCTATTGCAGAGTCAACCACAAAGTCACCGGGTCGTAACCCAGAGGCTATAGTACACTGTAAAAAGGGTAACTACTCGCGCAATTATATTGTGTCTGTAACTTGGACCAAGATAGATGATACACCAGTCAATACCACAATCACGTACACAACTAGAGATTCCTCTGATGCAGCACATGAAGTTGATATATCTGCTGATAACATTGCTACTGAATTGTACACAGGTCTAAACGCTGCTCTTACAAGTGCAGAGGGTTGGACTGTCACTATGAAAGGTTCTGCAATCATAATCCAGAGAATTGGTCATGGAGAGTTCACAATTGGTGGACACGATGGCAACAATGAACAGGATATGATTGTGCTTACTAAGCATGTAGCAAAGTACACAGACCTTCCGAATAGATGTGTTGATGGATATGTTATTGAGGTCACAGGTAAATCTGGCGATGACTTCAATAACTATTGGTTGAAATTTAATGAAGACCCTGAGTCAGAAGAAGGCAAGGGTAAATGGAAAGAGAGTCTCGCACCTAATTTGATCGAAGGTGTTGATCCTGAGACTATGCCACATATTCTTCTAAGAAAAGCTGATGGAACATTCAAGTTTGGTCCTGCTGTAGATGGTTTCGACGAAGACCTTCCCAATATGGATGGGTGGATTCCTCGCAGATGTGGAGATGATGCAAGTAATCCACAACGATCATTCATAGGATTTGGTGTAAATGATATAGGAACATTCCAAGATAGACTTGTACTACTTGTAGATGAAAACGTAATTATGAGCCGCTCTCGTGATTATTTCAACTTCTATAAGGAAACAGCAACTACTAACAACAAAGCTGATCCTATTGACCTTGCTTCGAGTGAGAACCTAGTGTCCACTCTTAGGCGTATGGTGCTGTTCAACAAGTCATTAGTTGTATTCAGTGATAACACACAGTTCGTAATCGATGGTTCAGAAGCCATTGATAACGACACAGTAGCACTGCCAGCAACCTCCAGCTTTGATTCTGAGTTGTTGGCATCTCCTGTACCATCTGGTACAAATGTGTTCTTTCCTACAGCGTATGGAGAGTTTGCAGGTATCAGAGAGTTCTTCATAGAACAACAGACTGATAATACAACTGCTACATTAAATACACAACAGGTTGACAGATATTTAGCAGGACAGGTAGTCAAGATGGCTGCTTCGACTAACCTTAATATCTTGATGTGTCAGACTAATGAAGACAAACAAACTGTATATGTGTACGAATATTACTGGCAGGGAAATAAGAAAGTACAAAGCTCGTGGAGTAAGTGGACGTTCAGCAACGATGTTGTTGGTATGTACATTTATGATACATACGCTCTGTTCTTTCTCAAAGGAATAGGACACGTATTTGCTGTAAAGATGGACCTCACAAGGAAGGATTCCTCTGGAACAACCTTTGGTGTACGTCTCGATGCAATGCAAGAGGTTGATGTAGTAGACTCATTGATTACAGTACCTATCACAACTTACGATTCTCTTGGTGCAAACCTTGTAGTTGTAGGTCAAGTTGATACAGGTTTTGCTGGACGAAGGTTGCAGTACGACTATGTAGAAGGAACAAATAATCAATTGAGGTTGCTCAACGATGGTGTGAATGGCAAGGTATATGTTGGATATGTATTCAACTCATATTATCGTATGACTATTCCTGCGATTAAAGACGAGAACAACCACAAACTTCTTAATTCGCGACAACAGTTGATGTATCTGCTGATGAATGTAGCAGAATCGGGACAATTTGATGCAACAGTGACCGTCAATAATATGACATACACTACATATTTTGAACCTTTCATACTTGGTGTAACTGATCTGTTGGACGAGGAGCCTCCTCTCCAAGATGATACTTTCAAAGTACCTGTTAGATCAAACATCTCTGGATGTAAAATTGAGTTCAATTGTGACACGCATCTTCCTGTTACTATTACAGACATTGAGTGGGGTATTAACATGCGAAGGAAGGGACGGAGATTATAATATGAAACAATACGAACAACGTGATGCTCGATACAGCGATATACCACACATTGCAAAGACGATGTGTCCAATGGATCATAACGAGGTGTATGCTTCATCTGGTCTTACACCATCAATGTGCTTGTACACGAGTCTATACAATTCAAGTATTGCTCGTACAGCAACGTGCAATGATGAACCTTTGGTAATGTATGGTGTAGTACCTTACGGAAGAGTTGGGTATATATGGTTGATGGGTCAAAACCTTGTACCACATGTGCGACATCTTTTGAAGGTATTAGGAGATGAACTGGATATATTGTGTAAACCATTTCGGTTTGTTACAAACTATATGGATACTCGACAAACAGTTCATAGAAAGTTGATCGAGCGTTACGGGTTCGTATTTGACGAGGATGACGTAAAGTTATTCAGAGAGGTAAACTTTATCCGCTTCATAAGGAGGATGGATTAAATATGTGTACTGCTACGAGTATAGCTGTCGCAGGTTTCCTCATGTCAGCAGCGTCCACTGTTGTATCTGCTCAGGCTCAAGAAGCAGAGTTGGATAGACAGTACAACAAAGCTGCTCGTGAGAAGGTAATGGCAGACCAAGCTTCAATGGCTAGGTTAAGAGCAGATCGTGATGCTTTGAATCAAAAAGCACAGTTGGAATCTGAGAACGCTATTCGTGAGAATATTGAAACTCAGAAGAATACTATTCAAGATGTCGGTGAGGCAACTGTCCAAGCAGCAACATATGGTGCATCTGGCATGGCTGTAGACAGCCTTGTTATGGACCTCTACCGAAAGGGAGACGAGGCACAAGATGTACAAGGTATTAATGCTACAAATGCTCAAGCGAATATCAATGCTCAGTTGGCATCGAAAGAAACAGAACATAGGTATGCACTCGCAAGTAACGTACCTGAACGTGGTGCTGGCCCTTCTGGTCTGGCTATGGCTATTGATATCGGTAGCTCCGCAGTTGGTGCTGCTACCACATACAAATCACTTAGCGAGTAAGGAATATTCTATGGCTAATAGAAAAGAAATTAGAAGTCGAAATGAAGGTGCAGCAGGGGCTATCTCCACGGAGGTGGCTTCTGCCGCTGCACGAGGACGGGTAACACAGGGTCCGACTATCCAAGGTGAACCACAGGGTTTACAGATTGCTCGATCCCTTCAACGATTCGCTGGTGCTACAACTAAGTTGGGTACTATGGTTGTTGAAGAAGAGAATGAAAAGATTCGTGCTAAGGCTCGTACAGATGCTCTACTTGGTATTGAGAATGTAAGACCAGATCACGCAGTTCATACAAATGCGTACAATGGCGCACTTGCTCAAGCACGTATGTCAAAGATGGCTGTTGAGCTTGATGGTATGTATAGGCAGAATCCTGAGATGGATGATGACTCTGCTCGTGAAGCTATGAAGTCTAAGTACGAGGAGTTCAGAAGCGAGTTTGAAGGTCTTGGAAGCAGGGCTGTTACAGCATTTGATAACTCTTTTGTTGATGTACAGAATCGTGTATGGTCCAATCGCTTGCAATATCATGACAAGTATCTCACTCAGGAATCACAACGTGCGTTCTCAGAGATGTTCATGGAAGGTTTCAAAGAGCTTGGAACACTTGATGTCGGCTCTGAGGATTACATCAAAAAGCGTATGGCCCTTGACGAATTGGTTAAAACCTCTGGTGGTGACACCGATGTATTAGGATTGGACGCAAATGGTCGTCTTGGTTCTATGTTAGCTGTTGCCTCACAGAGAGCGTCAGAAGGCGATGCTACAATGTTGAATATCCTTGATGGTATGGAGCCATTCAAAGATGACGTTGATCTTGCTGAGGGACTCAAGAAAGCTAAGGATGCATACCGTAAGGTTCTTCATACGAATATCTCTGCTGATTTACTTGCTGCTCGTGACACGTTTGAGAACGGTGTTGCAGAAGGTAAAAGCAATGAATGGGTAGAATCCATGTTGGACGAACATCCTGAATTGGATTACACTCCTTCTCAGATTGAATCCATTAGAGCCAAGGCTAGAAAAGCACAGGCTAGTGAACAACGTATGACGTATGGTACTCAGATGGCTCTTGCTGGAAACTTGGACAGTGTACCTGATATGACACCGAAGGAGCGCAAGGCGTTTACACACGCTGCTTTCCAGACGTTGCTTAACAGACCTGTTGAATCCGGTGGTGGTCCTGTAACCGCTGTGAGTTGGCTCGTTAAGAACAACTATGTTGATGAGCAATTTAAAGCACAGTTGTCTCGTCTTGGTAACGTTCCTGTTGTTGATGGTAATGTTGGCGAGGAAGTAGAGCAAGCGTTCCAGATGTACCGTATCATGGCTGATATGGGTGGTGGTAAATTGGTTGACCAGTTTGGTGAAGCAACTGCTGCTAGGTTTTGGGATGCTAGAAAGTATATCCAAATGATGCCAAGTGCTACACTTGGACATGCTCTCACACAGGTTGATGCCCATAAGCTTTCGCCTGAAAGACTGCTTAATGTTAAAAAGGATATTCAGACATTCGTTGACAATGAAGCATCTGAAATCTTCGGTGACGACATTACATCTCCTCTTCATAAAGGTCAGATTGCTAATGATGCGGAGTTCTTCCTTAAACAAGAGTGGACTTCTGATACTGAAACAGCAGTGCAAATGGCTAATAAGAAGTGGAGAGGCGCACACACATTTATCAACGGTAAGTGGCTTAATGCGAAACCAGAAGACATCTCTCGCGTACTTGCTGGAGATTCTGGAGTAGCACTTGACACAGAGAAGACTTTTGAGTCTTACTTCACAAACGAGAATAACATAACTACGCTTCTTGAAAACGCACCGGATCATGGGTGGGTTCCTAATGACATTGATTATAATAACTTGTCCTTCTCTGTTTCAAAGAACGGAGACAAGATGATTGTGTTTCATAATGATGGTATATCCCCTGTTCTTATGGGTGCTGTTTCAATATCTGAAATTGGTAAATCTGAAGCTACCAAAGCAATAAACAAAGAGAAATCTGAGTTTGAAGCTGAGAACAAAAAAGAGATGGATGCTATGTGGCGTAGAAACGACATGGGTGTTCAAATGTTGTTGTCTGGTGTTAGTCAGTCTCAATACTGGAGAGGACTTCATGTAAATGAAATTGGATATACTGCTAACGAATGGCGTGATCTTCCTACTAAACAAAAGAGAAAGGAACTTGGTAGACTTCTTAGTACAATAGAACGTAGATTTGAAGATTCCAAACACGGTGCTGATGGTACTTGGAATGAAGGTGGTTATACTGGCTCATGGGAAGGAGATGGAATTGATCTAGGCTTTATCAAGAGTGAAGGTATGGAGTCTTATGATTCCACTATTAACACATCTATGGCTACAAAAGGTTCTAAATCTGGTGTAACTATAGGTGGTGGAATTGATTTGGGTCAATGGAGTGAACGTGAGTTGCGAGATGCTGGTGTATCTGATGAAGCAATCACCGCTGTCACACCCATGCTTGGATTGAAGGGGGATGCTGCTAAAGAAGCTGCTGTATCTGTATCTTCTGAGTATATCAAAGAGATAGATTCAAAAGTAACTGATATGAATGTGAAGCAATTTAAACGTAAATGGGAAGCTGAGACTGGATACAAGGTTGAAACACTGCCATCATACGCTCAAACAATTGCGTACATGATATACCATCAATACAAGGACAGATTCTTTAGTCAAGAGGCTTTCGAACAACTGCGTACAGGTAGTTACGATTCTCTTAGGAAGAATCTAGGTAATTGGGGTGATGAAACACCTACATATGGACCGTCAATCAACAAACGGTATAAGGTTGTAGGCGAATGGATGGATAAACATAGGAGTAAATAATATGGTTGTGAGTCCTCTGGAGATGTTACCGGAGGACTCGCCTGTAATGACATATGGGCGAGTTCCTACTGGACAAACAGAACGACCCGAAGGTATGGGGTTCGTCGAAGGTTTTACTGGACAACAGAAACAGAATCTCATTCCTAAAGCATGGGAGTACATAACTCGTGATAGTTATGCACCTGACCCTAACTGGGTTAATCCTGCACTTGATGATAAGCGTATTCCAATTGGTTATCGCTCCAACTTTGTTGGTGTAGCATCTCAAGAGGAGTACGATGCAACGTATAACAGATTGAAGGATGAACTTGATTGGCAGCAACGTGTAGCTACTGCAAGTGGTAGTGGTAAAGCTGGTGCTATCATCTCTGGATTCCTTGACCCTGCATTACTTGTAGCGGCTCCTGTTGAGGAAGTTGCTATTGGTGGTAAGATTCTACAGATGGGTAGACTTGCTCGGATGGCTCGTGGTGCTGCTGTACTTGGTACATCTGCTGCTGCTACTGAGGCCGCTCTTGTAGGTGTTTCTGAAACTAAGCCTTGGGAGGACGTACTCACAGCCGCCGCTGCTGGTTGTTTGTTTGGTGGTGGATTCGGAGCGTTCAAGAAGACAAGTAAACTCCTTATGAGTAATAAGTCCATTGCACAAGCTGATGAAGCTGCTCGTGCCTCTGCTGCACGTAACGGTTATCTCAGTGAAATATTCTCCGAGGAGTTCACAGCAGAAGCTCAAGCATTGGCTACCAAAAATGCCCGTAAACGCACGTTAAAGAACTCTTTGAAGTGGAGTATGGGTGAACGCGGTAGGATGTCTCCTAGCGGTGTTTTTGCATCAACTATGAGGCGTTTGACAGATAACTCTGGCTCTGGTGGAAAGTATACACGGCATCACACCGCTGCTGTAGAACGAGAGTTGAATCATCGCATGATGGCATCTCAGTACGCAGACTTTTGGTCTAACTACCAACAGTGGTCTAAGAACCAAGGATATGGAATATCAGATCAGTTCTTGCACGGTGAAGGCCGAGTTAAGTTTGGTCGTGCCGTAATGGAGGAATTGGAATATAGAGCGCGTCATAATGTGGCTCGTAATACCGATCCCAATATTGAAGCAGTTATTAAAATGAATGGTGATTTCAATAAAGTAGAACTCGGAGCTTTGAAACACGCTGGTGTAGAAGGTGCTGAGGCTATTGAGGATAACGCATTTCACTTCCATAGACAATGGCAGTTTGAAAAGATTGCTCAGAACTCTGATACGTTCAAGAAGCTAATTACTCGATCTCTTATGCAAACTCATGAAGGGATTCTTGAGAAGGATGCTGAACGTATCGCGAAGAAGATTTACAATAGGATGGAATCTCGATTCAATTCTAAAGTAGATGCCAGCCTTGCAAGGTATGAGGAAGACCATTTAGATGCTCTTGAGGAGGCTCTGGAGGACATTTTAGATAGTCCCGGTACACTTGATGAGGTAATGCAGGTTATCGTGCCTACAGGGACATCTAAGAGTAAAGCACCGGGGTATCTCAAACGCAAGATGAATCTTGATATGTCAGTTTCAGATGATTCTGGAATGTCACTTTGGGATTTCATAGATACAGATTTGGGTCAATCGTTCTCAAATAGGGCTGCTCAATCGAGTGGTCGTGCTGCTCTTGCCAGACAAGGTATCAGAAGTGATGCTGATTGGGATAAACTGAGGAGATTGGGGTTTGCTGAAGCAAGTGCTAATCCTGCTCGTGCAAAGGATATTGAAAAGGATTGGGAGCGACTCGTTGTTGTAAAGCGACAGTTGCTTGGTCAAGCTACTTACGACAATCCAAACTCAAGTCTTAATCGTGTGGCTCGTGATCTCATGGACCTCACTCATCTCTCAACGATGGGACAAATGGGTATTGCTCAGGCAACTGAACTTGCGAACCTTGCAGGAGAGAATGGTCTTGTGAATGTAATCAAGGCTATGCCTCAGATGAAACGTATGGAGAAGGCTATTAAGAACAACCCTGAACTTGCGGCAGATTTCAATGCTATGAGTTGGGCTGTAGCCAAGGATCATAAAATGATGGTTCCCGGCCTTCGTACAGATGAAGGTAGACTTCTCACCAGTGATGATGGAGCATTGCTCACAGGATTCCGTAACTCTCTTCAAGAGGGTAAACGACTGTTGAACTACATGTCTCTACAGAATAACGTGTTGACGACTGAGCGTAACTTATGGCTTCACTCAACATATATTCGATTCTTCGATCATGCAAATGGTAAACGTGCAATCTCCACAAAGAGATTGAATGATATGGGTATCAGCCCAGATTTGAATAACAAGATGATTCTTGAGATTCGTAAGCACGGCGGTAAGTTTGAGAATGAGGGTATCAAATCCCTTGGCATGAACAAATGGGACGGTGATACTCTGCGCGAGTTCCAGTTGGTTATGTCACGACAAATGAACCAAGCTATCCAAGGCAACCTAGCTGGTGAAGTACCAAAGTGGGCTACATCGTCTTTTGGGCGTGTACTTGCTCAATTCCGTAACTTCCCTCTCGTTGCTTTTACCAAGCAGACGAAACGACAGATGAAGATGATGGACCCACAGGCGTTCCAAACTATTTCGTATGGAGCAATGCTGTCAATGGCAGTTCACTACGGGCGCACACATCTGAACGCTGCTACTATGGATGGACGAAAGAGACGAGAGTATCTTGATAAGAACTTGAGTACAGCAGGACTGGCTCACGGTACTTTGAGGTATCTCCCTGTAGCATCTGTAGCACCTGATGGTGTCAACATGGTTGCTAACTTGATGGGTCTTGATGTAGGACAACCATATCGTGGTGGTGTATCTGTTGCATCCAATATGTCCATAGGTAGCTTTGCTGCTGGTGGGGGATACTTGGAGAATACAGTTAAAGCAGCACGTGGTATAAAGAACGCTGCTACTGGTGATTATAATGAACACGATGCTCGTGCTATGATGTCCATACTCCCGTTTGCCAATGTTCTTGGTATAAGACAGGCAGCAGGGGTTGTGGCAGACACGTTTAAATAAAGGAGAAATGAATGGCCTACTCGTATGTGAACTATACATTGAGTGGAGTTATTGTTAATGACTTTGCAGTAAGTATTCCTTACCTTGAAAAAGATAACATCTTTGTATATGTCAATGATGTAGAGACTACCTACGAATGGCTCACCAGTGGTACTATTGAAGTAACTGGTGTGACTCTTGTTGAAGGTGATGTAGTACAAATTAGACGTATTACTAAGAAGGATGATGTTGAGGTTAAGTACCAAGATGGTGCAGCCATTATGCGATCTAACCTTGATAAATCCAACCTGCAAACTCTGTATATTGTACAGGAAGCAATTGATGGTCTTGCTGGACAGTTGCAGTTAGATGGTACTGGTAACTACAATGCTGAATCTAAGAAGATTACAAATGTAGATACTTGTACTGATGACACAGATGTAGCTAATAAACTGTATGTTGATACACAAGATAATGCTCTTATCTCTACTGTAGAGACAGAGCGACTTGCAGCAGAGGCAGCAAAAGTTGCATCAGAAGCTGCACAGTTGGCAAGTGAGACTGCTGCATCAAACTCTGTAGTTGCAAAAGAAGCAAGTGATGTTGCACAAGTAGCTAGTGAAGCTGCACAAGCTGCTGCTGAACTTGCTAGAGATGAAGCTGTTGCTGCTCGTGATGCTATACCTGCTGCTGAAACTATCCTTGTAGATAGCGATGTAGGTACAGTTGTGCAGGAATTTGATGTTGATACAGTGAAAGCCGATGTTGATAGTACATTGAAAGCAGTGTTTAACAACGATTTTACTTCAGGTGCTACACCTACTATTGTAAGGAATATGGGAAGAGTTGTTCTTACTGGAGACACTGAGTTTCCAGACCTTACAGTAGAGGCTAACAAGCTTGCTATGTATCACTGGATTATAACAGGTAATCATACTTTGTCATGGAACGCGGCTTATACACCTCCATCTATTGAGTATAACGGAGGCGCAGTTGCATCTCTTGTAACACTCATAACTGATGGTACTTTGAAGCTCATTCAGGTATCCAACTGGGAGGTATAAATATGCTTCAACCAACCTTTAACCATGGGGAGGCACCTTCGGGTGTCTTTCCTGTGGATATCAAATACTCTGCTCTGATTGAATCAGGCATTGCTCTGTCCAACGCAGTGGCCGCAGACTGCACCATTGCTCTCGGCTTCAAGCCGACAGGAACTCCAACTGCACCATTGGTTGACCAAACTTCACACTACCTGCTGACCATTCAAAAGCAGGGAACCACGGTCAAGGTATGGAAACAAGGTGTACCACTTGTCAATTTTACCGGGATTATAGGTGCAAATTACGGCGAGTTCCTTGCCAACGTGTTAACCGCCTATGCCGGGAGTACAAAAGGGTATTACTCACGCCTTGTCATTGTAGAGGCTGTAAAAACATATGCAGACTTTTGGGAACAGGCTGATATTGTTACCGGCTTGTGGCGTCCCAAATCCATTGCTGGGTTGGTCTATGGAGTGGGTGGCGGGTTGTATGAATTTGGCAACGCGGCCAGTCTTGGCACAGACACAAGCGGCAATGGGAACGATGCCACTGTGTCGGGTACGCAGACTCTCGATACGCCGACGAATAACTACTGTACGTTGAATCCTCTGGTGGGTCTTGGTTATTCCACCGATGTAGCTGCGATATATAGCGGCGGCAATCTTGAAGTGTCGGGTAGTTCTGCGTCCTTAAATACGAGACTTGTTAATGGAACACTTCCGGCTTCTGGTTTGTTGTATTTTGAAGATACCTTCGGGGGACGCTCCGCCGCGGGACGTTGGTTTGTGGGCCTCCGCAATGCAGACGAATATGCATTGAACTTTCCGGGCGTAGACTCAAATAGTATCGTATATACGGACAATGGGTATATCTTATATAACAATACTTTTGTTGTCTCCGGTTTAACGACGCCAACTGTAAACGATGTTGTTCAGGTCGCTTATAATACGGATACAGGAGAATTATGGATAGGTCTAAATGGCACGTGGTTAAACTCTGGCGACCCGGAAACCGGCACGAATCCTATTTATACCCAGACACTCGGGGTTCGTGTACTACCGAGCGTAAAAGCTACATTGACGGCTGATGTTCATACACTTAATTTCGGCGCAACAGGATTCACATATACCCCGCCTACTGACTTCCTCGCGCTTTGCTCTAACAACCTGCCTGACCCTATCGTGATGAAGTCGGCACAGGCCGCACAGATTGTCTTGCGGCAAGGAACCGGCGCGGCGGTGGACGTATTGACCCCCGGCATGGAAGGTGGGCCGGATTGGGTGAACATTAAGAGTCGTAGTAATACGCGCTCTTGGAATATGTACGATATTGTCCGGGGTAATGAGAAGGCCATCTTTACTGACTTGATTAACGCTGAGTCAGTTAAGCCGGGTTCAGTTTCGTTTGACGGTGTGGGTTATCAACTTGGTAATCAGTCTCTCTGTAACTTCTTGAGTGAGTCCTATATTGACTTCTGCCTCAAGGCAGGTGTGGACCATGGGTTTGAGATTGTAAAATACACAGGGGACGGCGTTGCAGGCAGACAAATCGCGCATACTTTGGGTAGAGCACCGACATTTATGATTGTTCGCAGAACTAATGATGTGTCAAACTGGCTTGTTTACCATAAAGATTTAGGTGCCACTAAGTATTTAGTTCTTAATAAAGACAGTGCGTCTGGCGCGTCTGCGATTTATTGGAATAATACTGAGCCTACTTCCACAGGCTTTACTGTAGGGGCAGACCCCTCAGTAAATAGAGCCACTGACGAATATATTGCCTACCTCTTCACCGACTCCGACATATTCAAGGCGTTCAGTTATATTGGAAACGGTTTAGTTGATGGTCCGTTTGTAAATCTTGGCGGCAAGTTATTGAGTGTTCCGTTTTGGAAAGACACTCAACTAGGCACTACAGACTGGCTAAACTATGATGCTGCCCGTAATACATTTAATCCATGGAATACCTTTTTACGTCCGAATCTACCCGATGTTGAGTCCAGTTCTCTTCCGTGGCTCTACGCAACTAGTAATGGTTTCAAAGTCATAACAAACGGACAGAATACAAATGGCAATCTAATTGTCGGCCTAGCTATCCTTGAATCAACTAAACATTCTAACGCCTTCTAAGGAGGTTAACACATATGAACTATACTGGATGGCAGTATGGCCCTCAGCAGATGATCTCACTTCCTACTACCCGTGTTGTGGTGGGAAGTGTTTGGAAACGTGTAGATCGTTGTACTGTAGAGGAATTGGCAAGTATTGGGTATTACCCGTTCCGTAGACAAAAACCTCCAAGTGGGTATCGTGTATTGTCGTGGAAGCAGGGTGTACTCATTGCAGGTATGTACTACTATGAGATCGATACTATGGAGATGCTCCCAGCACCTCCTGCTCCCATAGATGTACCTATCGCAGAGGTAGAGAAACTTATTGATGAATACCCTACTCTTGGATGGGCAATCATAGAAGCACAAGGGTTGTAAGACAACTAGGAGAACATGTCGATGGATAACTTGATAGAATCAACTCAGACCTACATCACTGGAGGTATCGGCTTGATAGCCGCGTACAACTGGGACGTTATCGGCAGCAGGACGCTAATGGTGCTGTCACTGGTGCTGGTTTGCTTCCGTCTGTACCGAGAGGTACATAAGTTTAGAACTAAAGGTAAGGAGTAATAACTCATGAGTAAAAATGCAGCGTCTGAGTCCAAACTTGGAACTCTGCATGATAAGTTAGCAGACTGCTTTACACAAGCTCTTGATGGAGAAGTAGTCATAAGCGGTGATGGAGAGGAGGTTGTACTTCCTCCCTCACCACAAATGCTCAACAGTTGTCGTGCATTTCTCAAGGACAATGACATCATAGCTATCCCAACAGAGGATAATCGCGTCGGAAACCTCGATAAGAAACTTCAAAGATTCCGGGAGGATAGCAAACAGCGTTTTAAGGATCAAGAGAATGTTGTTCCCATCGTAAGTAACGGATAACATTGAACAAAATAATTACAACCGACTAAAGAGGAGGGAGTATAACAGGGTAGTAACTCACCTTGTTATATTACCCTCAAAAGAGAAATATAGGAGGTAACACTGGTGAGTGATACCCAAGATGTGAAAGCATTATTAGAATTAGAAGAGTATAGTGAATCCCAGAGTGAGGTAGATTCTCTATATGATCCTAATGAATACATGAGTGACACAGAGTTAGAATCTCTGATGACACAAGAAGAGAAGGAAGCAATGTCCCGCTGGAGGGATTTACGGTTGCTCCAACAGGAGTACGCCGATGCGCGTGACTTTCTCACCGATGTTCTTCGTACCTTAATTGGTGCCACTCCTACTGATATACAGTATGATATGATTCACTATCTTCAGCATGGAGCCGAGTATGCAATGATTCAGGCTCAGCGAGGTGAAGCTAAGACTACCATCACAGGTATTTTTGCTGTATGGAGACTCATTCAAGACCCGACTACTCGTGTCCTGATCTTCTCTGCCGGTGGTGATATGTCAGAGGAGATTTCAAACTGGATCATTCAGGTGATCTTCGGGATGGAAATCCTAGAGTGCCTACGCCCTGATACAAGCCGTCAGGGGCAACGTGCCAGCGTTAAGCGGTTCGATGTACACTATCACCTCAAAGGCTTCGAGAAATCGCCTTCAGTGGCCTGTATGGGCGTTACAGCTAACATGCAGGGTCGTCGTGCTGACCTCTTGATTCCAGATGATATTGAGTCCTCTAAGAACGCTTTGACCGAGTTGATGCGAGAGCAGTTGCGCCACAAGATGCGTGACTTTCCCTCCATTTGCTCAGATGGTCGTATTGTATACTTGGGTACTCCTCAGTCATCTGAATCGGTGTACAACCAGCTTCCCGCTCTTGGATTTGATATCCGAGTGTGGACAGGTCGATACCCCACGGAGGACGAGGAACCAAACTACAATGGAACTCTCGCTCCTATTATCACAGAGCGTATGGCTGCTGATCCTTCCCTGAGAACAGGTGGAGGTATTGAAGGAACTCGTGGTCAAGCAGTTGATCCCGGTATGTTCGATGAAGCCAAGCTGTGTAAGAAGGAACTCGCACAGGGACCGGCGTATTTCAACCTCCAGCACATGCTGGACACACGTTTGAGTGATGCTGGTAGATTCCCATTGAAAGTGTCCTCTCTTGCGTTCTGGAGCTTTCAGGACGATGCTTGTCCTACTTCTTTTGGATGGGCAGCGCAACCACAATTTGAAATTAAGAGTCACGCTGGCTCTGAGATGGGATTGAAGTATTACCGAGCAGCAAATGTATCGGATACGTTCCTTCCTTATACATCCAAGATTATGGCCATTGACCCAGCAGGTGGTGGTCAGAATGGTGATGAAACTGGATACTGTATCATCTACTTCCTACACGGGTATTGCATCGTTCGTAAGATCGGAGGTATTCCCGGTGGTGTAGAGGATGAAAAGATGTTAGAAGCTGCTATGATCGCAAAGCAGTACAAGGTCAACAAGATCATTGTAGAGAAGAACTATGGTTATGGAGCATACGCTTATAACCTTCGCTCTGTTCTACAGAGTGACGCTGTTGATTATATGTGTATCGTTGAGGAGGTGTGGCATAACAACCAGAAGGAGAAGCGCATTGCTGATACTCTGGAACCTGTTATTGGTAGACACCACCTTATATTCGATGAGCGGGTTATTGAGGAGGATTGGGAGACAGTCTTAGACTATCCCTTGATGGAGCGTAAGCTTTTCTCATTGTTCTGGCAGATGTCAAAGCTGACTCTGGACAAGGACTCGCTCAAGCACGATGATAGACTTGATGCCCTAGCTATCGGTGTCGCATATCTCGTAGAGAAGATGGGCGTTGATGCTAAGAAGATAACTGAAAAGAAGGTTCGCGCACAGCGACTTAAAGCCCTAGAGAATCCACTTGGTTACGCTGCTGAAGCAATTCAGTCACTCGCTAAGTTAGGATTTAGTCCCGGTCTAAAGGGAGTCAAGAAGGGTTGGGGTCGCTCTAAGAAGCTGCGATAAGGAGATAGAATGTCTTATAACGAAATGACGAAGCCTGAGTTGAAAGCTGAATTGAGCGCACGAGGTGTTACTGGTATCTCTCGTGACGATAAGGATGAATTGATTCGCAAGTTGAAAGTAGCGAAAGGTGAAGCTGTAAATATCACTCGACCCGCTGCTACTCAATGTAACGACGAAGAAGGTGATAATGATGAGCCTGAAATTGCTATTGAACCTATGGAGGGAGACTTCCCTAGTGAATGTAATGAAAGCTGTCCTCGTTACCGCCGTCCCGATAAGGAGTGTGAAGCATGTTGGAAACACAGAAACGCACAGGAGTAGGACTACTACTCGTAGTATTACTCGTTAGTGTCGCAGGGTGTGCGCCTTTGATGGACGCTCTTAATGGTCCAGCAGCGGTATCAGGTGCAACTCCTGCATTGATGGACCCCGTTGACACTGCTCTTGGTATGGCTACAGGAGGTGTTGCTATGATCCCCGGTATAGGCGGTCCTCTCGCAGCACTCATCATGTGGTATCGCTCTAGGCGTAGAACCCAGAGGTCACGAGAGCTTACGAAAGACGCAGTTAAATCATCCGGTAGCACTACCGTGAACGTATATTTAGATAAGACCTTGGATTCCAAGGCAGATGTGAAACGTGAATGTGTTTCAATCTAGGAGGTGATCCATTATCTCGCCTTTGAGTGGTGGCGTTGTAACCACTCAAGTAACATAAAAGGAGATTTTTAATAATGAAAAGTTGTGCTAGGTTCATTAAAAGCACGTATATCGATACAAGTACACTCACAGCGAATACTATTTACAGGTTAGGTAGGAGTACCTCTGATGAGCAGTATGTTGTACCTGATTACGTGAACGATCCGTATTTGCCCTTCGCAGATCAAGATGGGTTGTCTGTTCAGAATAAAACTAATGGAAGTATTTACATCTGGTATGGACCGCTCCCTGCTGAAGTTCAGGGTAATCCTACTTTGTTTAAAGATGTGGCTTTTGAATTGGGTGCTGGTGAGACTTATATTCCCTTGTATCCTCAGAATGGTCTTGTGTATACCCTGTTTGCATCACCTGCTGCGGGACACATCCATCATCTCGTACATTAAACCTTCCATAGAGTAACACCGCGTGTTGTCGAGCATAGGTGTTACTCCTTTCGATTGA
>CAZVAO010000003.1:0-49170 GCA_964625175.1 uncultured Clostridiaceae bacterium | reverse complement strand
GGCTTTCAGCTATGTTCCTTTTCCAAGTTTTAGTGAATATCGGCATGACAATGGGGTTGATGCCCGTCACGGGACTTACCTTACCATTTATCAGTGCGGGGGGCTCGTCGTACCTGGCGAACTCGATTGCGCTCGGAATCATCCTCAACATAGGCATGCGCCACAAAAAAATCCAGTTTTAACTCCATAAATGGGCAATCTCAGCGTTGTAGGTATTTTTTCTTGCTCAGCATGCCATATGCATAGCTTCACTTCTAAAAAATACCTACGCCTCAATCTTGCCGCATTTCTGGAATTAAAACAGAACGTCGAGAAGCGTGGGGGATTTCGGTGTTGCTCGTAAAACACTTGATCGACGTACCATATGTACGCCATCATTTCGGATTTTGCTGGTGCCTAGAAATTCCGTCAATTCTAAAACTCAAAACATGGCTAGTAGTAGTAAAAACGGCATTCCGCTTAAGCGAACACCGTTTTGAATATACAGAGTATAAATCCACCGCTTACAACCATTTAACCATTGCTTGCCCCGTGTGTGAAACACCATGGGGTTCAACCATCGTTCAACTATCGATCAACCAACTGCTTGACGATTGCTCGGCAACTGCTTGACTATTATGTGACAAAGTCGTTATCCTCACCCTGACAACTGACAACTGACAACTGACAACTGACAACAGACCAACTCTAGACTTTTAAAGTTGTTTGTGTTACCGTATTCTGAGTAAAAGAGGTGGTATGATGAATTATTTTTGGTGGGCCGTTTTATTACTGATTAATTTTGGAGCGGTATTGATGTTTTTTAAATTCTTCGGTAAAGCGGGTCTATTAATCTGGATCGCAATTGCGGCAATTCTAGCAAACATCCAAGTGCTCAAAACGGTTGAGCTATTTAGTTTAGTGGTAACCTTAGGCAATATTATTTATGGGACATCTTTTTTAGCAACGGATATTTTATCAGAGCTGTATGGTGAAAAAGAGGCACGCCGCGGCGTCATGGTAGGACTACTGACCTTGGTTGTCATGACAGTGATTATGCAAGTCTGTTTGCAGTTCATCCCACACGCCTCGGATTTTGCTCAGGGTGCTTTAGAAACTATTTTTGGTTTCATGCCCCGCATTGCTGCAGCAAGTTTAATTGCGTATTTTGTCAGTCAGATGCATGACGTTTGGGCGTATCAATTTTGGCGTGAGCGGTTTCCGGCGGATCGGCAGATTTGGATCAGAAACAACTTAAGTACGATTATCAGTCAGCTCATTGACAGTATAATCTTCACCTTTATTGCATTCTGGGGGGTATTCGAGCCAGTGATTTTTCGTGAAATACTCTTGACCACCTATGTTCTAAAGTTGATTATTGCTATCCTGGATACACCATTTATTTATTGGGCGCGGCGGATTTATCAGCGAGCAAATTAAACACAATACAAATCCTGACGTAATACACTCGTTGGGATTCTTTATTAGATGAGATTGATTCTAATAGCTCTGAGGTAGTACCCCACCAAATTGAATGGCCTCGGCTGCACATTATGGTTCGGGCGACACACTGGTCGCCCCTGCATCCTATAAAAAATGCAATTTTTAACACCAAAATGATGTTCCATTGGATGAGGAAACTGTAGGGGAGCATAGTGTGCTCCCGCACCGCTATTAATAATCTTTAGTGGCAAATTACGTCTAGTAGGCAAAATGTTTGATGGTAGTGTTGATCGCTCGTATATCACAATCACTATGCTAAATCGTTATACGCGTAAATCACATAAAGAACACCTGCTCACGATTTTACAGAAGTACTTTTGTGTTTCTCCATAATAATAGTAGCGGATACCTATTCAGTCGGTATCCGCTACTATTTTGCTTAAAATTCTATTAATCATCATTTAAATTAAAATTCAATATGTTTCCACTTGCCACCGATGAAGCGAATAAAGAAGATGCTAGCCCTGCAAATATGGTCTGCAAACATAGCCATCCAGGCACCCATTAGACCCCAACCAAATACAGTAACTAATAGGTAGCCAGTTCCCAATCGTGCCCCCCAGATGCTGATTGCCGTTCCCCACATCACGAATTTTGTATCACCTGCTCCACGCAAGGCACCAGCAGTTACGCGAGCTACCGCCATGAAAGGTAAGGCGAAGGCAATCATGCGCAGTGGAGGAATAGCGGTCTCAATCACACCAGGATCATTCGTGAAGAAGACAACGATAGGTCGAGCAAAAGTAAAGATCAGCACTCCGATTATCGACATAAAAACAATAGCCATATACATCGTGATGCGAGCAGCCTTCTCAGCTTCTTTAGGTTGCTTGGCACCAAGGTTTTGCCCAACTAGGGTCGTTGCTGCTACAGCGAAACCAAAACCAGGCATGAATGCAACGGAGTCTGCACGTAAAATAATCTGATGGGCAGCGTAGGTTGCTGTCCCTAAACCCGTTACGATCATCGTGAAAAACACCTGAGCGCCTCGCATAAATACCTGTTCAATACCAGCGGGAACCCCAATTTTCAGAATTCTACGGATGGTATCCATGTTAAATCTAAAATTATCGCTGAGATTGAGCTTGACACCAACTTTACCACTGAAGAGCACACGAAGCATAATAATAGCGCCCACTAAACGAGCAAACATTGTGCCAGCACCAGCACCCGCAGTCCCCATAGCAACCATTCCTAAGTTACCAAAAATGAAGACCCAGTTGAAGAATATGTTGAGTAAATTAACCGATACATTGACCTTCATGGCTGTAATGGTATCGCCACAACCACGAAGAATCCCCGTGATGGCCATAATAATACAGGCAAATAAGGAAGCGACGACGCGCCATCTTAAATAATCGGCACCGACGGCAATAACTTCATCGCTTGCACCCAATAAACGATAGCCGACATCGGGGAATATAATCCCAAAGATTGATACAGTTAGACCAAAAATCACAGTTAGTAATAACGCCTGGCGTGCTGCACTATTGGCGCCATCAATATCACCAGCTCCGATAGAGCGAGCGACTAATACCGTAACACCTGTACGTACTGCAGCAAAAACCGTTAACAATAACATCACAAACTGGTTACCTAGGCCAACAGCTGCGATAGCTTCAGGGCTTAATCGACCAACCATCGCTGTATCGGCGATTCCCACCGTTGACTGCAAGAGCATCTCAACTACGATTGGCCAAGCCAGAAATAATACCGCTTTAGGAAGATTGTCTCTCGACATCTCTACGAGTTTCGAAACTCGCTCTTTTTTCTTTTCCACGTCTTTACTCATCACGTTTCCTCCAATTGTTTCGACTACCAAAACATATTATAATCCAAGGAAGTTTTCAATGCAATAATAGATCGAATAAAATATGAGCAACAAAAAGTAATTTATTAATAATAAACAGCCTCTCACCAATTAACGGGAGAAAGGCTGTATGCTTGGGTTTTATTTAAGGAGGAGAAGTGATTCTTAACTAGCATTCATGCGTATACTCTAGTTGCAAACTGCTAAGAACTGGCCTGCTAAATTACGATGTTCTTCCATAAACCACCCAAGAAACGGATTAAGAAGATTGTGGCACGACAGATATGATCAGCAAACATGGCTAACCAAGCACCGATTAATCCCATGCCAAAGTAGTTAACCAGAACGTAAGCAGTGATTAAGCGTGCACCCCAGATACTGATGGCTGTTCCAAACATAACGTATTTTGTATCGCCAGCCCCGCGCAGAGCCCCTGCACCAACACGTGCAACGGCCATAAATGGCATAGCAAAGGCAATCAGGCGCATAGCGGAAATACTAGCTGTGATTACCTCGTTGTCATTCGTGAAGAACATGGCAAGAGGTCTAGCAAATATGAAGATTAAAACTCCCATAGCAGACATGAAGGCGATAGCCATATACATGGTGACTTTTGCAGTATGCTCTGCCTCTTTCGGTTGTCTGGCTCCGAGATTCTGACCGACGAGTGTTGTGGCAGCAACCGCAAAACCAAATCCTGGCATAAAGGCTAAGGAATCGATCTTTAAAACGACTTGGTGAGCAGCATACATGCTTGTTCCTAGGCTAGTGACGATAATCGTAAAAAATACTTGAGCGCCGCGTTCCAAGGCCTGCTCAATACCCGCTGGAATACCAATCTTTAGCATTTTACGAATTGTCTCCATGTCGAATCTGAAACCATCACTTAGCTTAACTTGTACACCCACTCTTCCACTAAATAGCACGCGCAACATGATGACAGCGCCGATTAAGCGTGCTAACATCGTAGCAGCACCCGCGCCAGCAGTACCCATAGCCACCATACCCAAGTTGCCAAATATTAAGACCCAGTTGAAGAAAATATTGATGATATTGACCGATACGTTTACTTTCATGGCAGTGACGGTATCACCGCAGCCACGGAGAATCCCTGTAATTGCCATGATGATACAGGCGAAAAGTGAGGCAACCGCTCGCCATTGCAAATAACCAACTCCGACAGCGATGACTTCATCACTCGCCCCTAAAAGACGATAGCCCGCTTCAGGGAAAATAAGCCCAACAAGCGATATAAAGATACCAAAAATTGTCGTGATCAATAAGGCTTGCCGTGCAGCACGGTTGGCAGCAGCGACATCTTGTGCTCCGATAGAGCGAGCGACTAATACCGTAACGCCTGTTCGAACAGCAGCAAAAACGGTAAGAAGTAACATGACGAATTGATTCCCTAATCCTACTGCCGCAATTGCCTCAGGACCTATCCGACCTACCATAGCTGTATCAGCTATTCCTACCGTTGATTGCAACAACATTTCAACAATAATTGGCCAGGCTAAGAGTAAAACTGCCTTAGGTAAATTCTCTCTCGACATCTCAACAAGGCTAGAAACACGCTCTTTTTTCTTGGATGCAGCAGTGCTCATTTTTAATCTCCTTTAATATTTCGATTACCAAAACATATTGTATTCTAAATAAATTCGATATGCAATATGGGGAGAGGGTTAATAGAAAATATTTAATCAGAAAATAATAAAAAAACAGCCTATTTCCAGACAAAAAAGGATAATAGGCTGTTCTTTTATAAAGGTCAATCAAGAGAATGGAAACAGTCAAAAATTTAGATGCGAATGACTCTTCCAGCTTCACAAAGGATTTCTGTTGCGGCATACATATTTGTAATATCTCCTACTGCGAGCTCCTCTTTTTTATGATAGAAATCAAGACAGGCGCCGCAAGTCATTACTTCAGTTCCACTAGCTACTAGATCCTGTAGTGATGCCAGAACAGGTGAATCTGCGAGCGCTAAATAAATACCCTTATTCATGAAGATGACCGTTTGAGGAGGAATCGCTTGCTCAGTCAGGGAATAAAAGAAGCTATTAAGCAAGGCATTCCCTAGTGCGCTGTCTCCTTGACCAAAGGTATCAGACATACAAAAAACAACGGTCCCGCCGCTATTTTGCAGAGTGGGTAGGATCTGCTGAACTGAGACGGATGGTTGTTCACCCTTAGTAATGGTTAATGTGTATTCGCCATTAGTGGTTTCGGTAACCACGGTGCAGTTTAGCTTTTTGGCAAGTTTCTGCACATTTTTTGCGGCAACTTCATTATCTACAAGTGTCGTGACCACCCCATCGGTGATTTTATCTAAAGCCTGTTTGGTTAAAATGATTGGTTTAGGGCAACTCAGACCTCGTGCATCCACAGTACTCATATTTTTCTTCCTTTCATTCTGTTTAAATGCATTATAATTGAAAATTATTGAAACCACAAGAAATACTGATAATAATTATTGTAAGGATGTGCTACAATATTTCTAATAGAGTATATGTTTCTTGGAGATTGGAGGGTGGTACTATGCTGCGAGTAAGCAATATTAAACTGCCGATTGAAAAGCGGTTTAATATATTACCAGCCGTTTGCCAACGATTGCGAATTAGCGAAGAACAGATTTTAGCTTTCACGATTTATCGGGAATCGTTTGATGCACGCAGAAGAGAACAGAAATTCGTTTATACAGTGGATGTGGAAGTTGCTGATGAAACCCATTTCTTAGAAAGCAAGATTGCCGGAGTGACACAAGCATCCATCAATGACTATCAACTTCCCCTGCGAAATGATAAAATAACGGGTATTCGTCCCATTGTAGTTGGGACAGGCCCGTGTGGTTTATTCGCAGCACTGCTTTTAGCCAAAGCAGGCTATCGACCGCTTGTTTTAGAAAGAGGTGCATCTGTCGATCAGCGTACTAAGGATATCGAAGCTTTTTGGCAAAAGGGTGTTCTTAACAAGCAGAGTAATATGCAGTTTGGTGAAGGGGGTGCAGGCACCTTTTCTGATGGCAAACTGACAACGAATATTAAAGATCCACGTTGTAGGTTTGTGTTGCAGCAATTTGTAGCGTATGGGGCGCCTGCGGAAATTCTATATAGCTATCGTCCGCATATCGGAACAGACCTCTTAAGGGGGGTTGTTCGTAACATCCGCCACGCGATTATTGAACATGGTGGTGATGTGCGTTTTAATGCCATGGTGACCGATATTAAGGTGCTTAATGACCAAGTACGTGCTGTCATTGTAAATGGAGTGGAGGAAATAAATGCCGATACAGTTATTGTAGCTATTGGACATAGTGCTCGTGATACGTATCGGATGCTCTATGACCACCAGGTGGAAATGGAAGCTAAACCATTCTCAATTGGGCTGCGCATCGAACACACCCAAGATGGACTGAACCAAGCACAGTTCGGATCTTATGCGGGTCACCCCAATCTAGAACCAGCGGACTATCGTTTGAAGTATCACGCATCAAATGGTCGCAGTGCCTATTCATTCTGCATGTGCCCAGGTGGTTTTGTGGTCGCCTCTTCATCAGCGGAACAGGAAGTCGTAACCAATGGCATGAGTCGACATGCCCGCGACGCCACCAATGCCAACAGCGCGCTGCTAGTAGGTGTGAATCCAGCAGATTATTTTTCGGATCATCCTTTAGCTGGGATTGTCTTTCAGCAACATTGGGAACAGCTGGCCTTTCAATTGGGTGGAAATAATTACTATGCACCCGCACAGTTGATGGGGGATTTTCTAAAAAACAGGCCTTCCGATGCAGCTAAAAGCATTAAGCCCAGTTATTTACCCGGCGTTGCCTATACAAATTTAGCGGCGTGTTTACCCGAATACGTCACAGAAACCCTCCGTGCAGCCTTATTATATTGGGGGAATCAGATTGCCTGTTTCAAAGACCAGGATGCGGTTTTGACTGGTGTAGAAACCCGTAGCTCTGCACCAGTGCGACTGGTGCGCGGGGATAATTATCAGAGCAACATCAGGGGGATCCACCCGGCTGGCGAAGGTGCTGGGTATGCGGGGGGTATTATATCAGCGGCGGTTGACGGTTTACGGGTTGCTGAAAAAATAATCGACTTGAAAAATAGTTAGCATTGGAACATTATTCTTATAATAGCGTCATATAATTAAAGAGAAAGCAGGTGGGAATATGAAGAAACGCATAGGCATTATTATCTTATTACTGATTATTTTGCTAACGGGTTGCTCCAAAAGTGACATGACGGAACAGGTTGCACCAGATTATGCGGGCGTTCCAGAAGCGCCAAGCGCGGATGCCTCCGACTCCTATGAGAAACGTTATGATTTTATCGTGAACGAAACGGGATCCGATGGTATTGATATTGTTGACAAGATTATCAAGCGCGCTCAGATGTCCATAGAAGTTCCGGAGATGGATGTGGCGCTCGCCCAACTTGCACAAGTCGTACAGGCCAATGGTGGATTCATAGAGAATTCTTCTAAGAACGCTTATGATCAGAGCACGAGAAGTTATGCAACGATTCGAATTCCTGTGGCGAACTTTACGATCGTTTATGATGCCATCAAAGCGTATGGCGAAGTGACATCGGAAGAGGTCAATACGGTCGATGTGACTGAAGAATATTTCGATTTAGATACTCGTCTCAGTGTGTTGACCGCCAAACAGGAATCATTCGCAAAATTGTTGGAAAAAGCCGAGAGCATTGAAGATATTTTACGCGTCGAAAATGAACTAAATAGTGTGATCTTAGATATTGAGAGTATCAAAGGGCGCATGAAGTATCTCGACCGCCAAGTCGATATGAGCACGATTAACCTCAGCCTCATTGAGTATAACCCGGTTGCTGTAGTTGAGAAGAATTTTGGTGATCGCGTCAAATTTGCAATTAAGGACGGTTGGGGATCAATGGTCAACTTCGCTATGGATTTGGCGGTTGGACTCATTTGGCTAGCTCCATTCTTGCCGCTTATTGTCTTAGCATTATGGTTATTCAGAAAACTATGGCGTTTTGTGCGTGCGAAGCGCCGTGCCAAGCGTGAAAAGATTTCATAGTTAGAGATGGGATTTGCCGAAATTTAATAATAGAAACATTGATTAAAAGCAGTCGATTGCAGATTGACTGCTTTTTTAGTTGTTTAAGGCGTCTATAAATAAGGGAAAGTTCCAATTGAATTTTGGTGAAATAATATTGGGATGTTGTTATTCTGCTAGGTTATGGGTATACTAAAACTGTTGATTTATAGGAGGAGTGTTGAGATGAATGATAAGATTAATTACCATAGTAGTGAAGTAAGTGTGGTTTTAGAAGCGCAACAAACAACCATGAACGGGTTGGATGAGGGAGCTGTCCAAGAAAGACTAGCGATTTATGGCCCTAATAAACTCCAAGCGAAGAAACAAGTATCTAAAGTAAAAATGTTTGTATCGCAACTAAAGGATGTTTTGGTACTCGTTTTGATTGCGGCTGGATTAATGTCGTTCTTCATTGGCTCTTATTCGGATGGCATTATCATGTTCATCATTGTTTTACTCAATGCAACAATTGGTTTCTACCAGGAATATAAAGCAGAACGCATTCTCGACAGCCTAAAGGGTCTGGTTCAATCACCCGCCAAGGTAATCCGCAATGGTGAATTGAGCGAGATTCCTCAAGAAGAACTGGTTCCAGGCGATATTGTGATCGTTGAAGAGGGTAACAAAGTACCTGCAGATATTCGAATTATTGAATGCTTCAATCTTAAAACGAACGATTTTGCCTTGACGGGTGAATCCATGCCCCAAGAAAAACATAGCAATATTGTAGAAGAGTATGTTGGCATTGGAGATCGTGACAACATGATTTACTTGGGTACATCTGTGGCTATTGGCAACGCCAAAGGGATCGTCGTTGGGACTGGTATGGATACCGAGTTGGGTAAAATTGCGGATTTAACGCAAGAAGAAGATACATCGCGGTCGCCGTTGCAGATGGAACTAGGCGCACTGGGTAATACATTAACAGCGATTGCTGTATTTATCAGTATCATCCTTTTTGGCGTGTCTATGTGGCAAGGGTTTGCTTTGCGAGATAGCTTGATCTATGCACTTGGGATTGCAGCAGCTTCGGTTCCTCAGGCATTGCCAGCACAGGTTTCAGTCGCCTTATCCCAGGGTAGTGCCCGCTTGGCGGCGCGCAATGCAATCGTTAAAAAGCTTTCTGCTGTTGAGACGCTCGGATCTACAACAGTAATCTGTACAGATAAAACAGGTACTCTGACGAAGAACGAGATGACAGTCCAAGCGGTTTATTTTAACGGCCAAGCGTATTCTGTCACAGGCCTAGGCTATGAACCCGTTGGAGAAATAATTGACGCAGAGGGGCAGGCGATTAGTCAAGAGCAAATTGACGAGATGGAAATTATGTTGGATGCGGCAACAATGGCATCAAATGCAGAAATTCATGGCCCAGATAAGGATCATCCCACATGGTATCCGATTGGGGATCCAACCGAAGCCGCTATTATCACACTCTCTACCAAAGTAGGCACGCGCTCTCCTCAAGAGGATGTTGAAAATCCAGAATTGCATGAATTTCCATTTGATTCGTTCCGCAAAAGGATGAGTTCGATCCGTCAGTTTGGCGAACGGCAGGTCTTATGTATGAAGGGTTCAACAGGCGGTTTGCTTAAAATTACTAAACATATTTATCGTAATGGTGAGGCCGAGCCTATCACAGAAGCGGATAAAGAGCAGATCATAGCCATGAATACTAAGTATTCAGAGCAAGCCATGCGCGTGATCGCCATAGCCTATCGAGAACTGGATGCCAATGGTAAGGATTATGTAGAAGAGGAAATCGAGAAAGATGTTATTTTCTTAGGGCTCGTTGCAATGATTGATCCCCCCAAAGAAGGGGTGCGCGAGGCCATTATGGACGCCCATAGGGCTCACATTAAGACCTACATTATGACGGGTGATCACGCAATAACGGCACAGGCAGTTGGACGAGAGGTGCATTTAGCGCGAGACGGACACGATGTGAAAGTCATTACCGGGAGCGAACTTGCTACTTTATCAAATGATGCATTAAGTCGTGAAATGTTGGATAGTGACTCCTTAATTTTTTCACGGGTTTCGCCTCAAGATAAATTGCGTATTGTTAAAACGCTCAAACGAGAAAACGAAATAGTTGCCGTAACCGGAGACGGTGTTAATGACGCACCAGCTTTGAAAAATGCCCATATCGGCGTTGCTATGGGTACTATTGGAACAGATGTTGCTAAAGAGGCTTCAGAACTTGTTTTGCTCGATGACAGTTTTACCACGTTGGTTTATGCCGTTAAAGAAGGGCGTACCATCTTTAACAATCTAAAAAAGACGATCTTATCATCGATGACGACGAATGCTGCAGAGCTGGCAGTTGTGATGTTTGGTTTGGCTAGTGTTGCCTTGTTTCAAATGCCAATTCCGATTTTAGCAATTCAGATCTTGGCCATTGACCTATTAGCAGAGATTTTACCGCTTACTGCTTTGACCTTTGACCCGGGATCTACCGCTCAGATGATTGCACCACCGCGCAGCCGAGATGAGCATATTCTTAATATTCATACGGGTACAGAAGTCCTGTTTTTTGGCTTGTTAATCGGCGCTCTATCCTTTGCGAATTTTGCAATATTCGGTATGCGAATGGGCATTGATCTCACAAATACTCATGCATTGTACGCTAGGGGGACCACCTTGACCTATGCTACGATTGCGCTGAGTCAGTTTGCTAATATTATCTCACGTCGTTTTGAATTCACATCAGTTTTTGATAAATCATTCTTTACGAACCCAAAACTTCTAGGATCAATTGGGATTTCACTCTTAATGATGGCATTGGCGATTTATACACCATTCATCAACCAGTTTCTGAAATTTGCACCATTATCGGTCAGTGATTGGCTCTTTGTTTTAGCGGCATCAGCTGTTGTCTTATTCGCACATGAAGTATTGAAATTCTTCAAAAGGCGCCGTTTAGCATAACCGCTTCAATATCATTTCTTTAATCACTTCAATCCAAAAGCTTACTCAATTCTTTTGAAAATGAGTAGGCTTTTAGGGTTCACTGAATATTTAGCTGAAATTACGAACTATTTTGATTTTTTGCTTGACAGTTAAGTCCAATAGTGATATTTTCTTAGTAGTATTAGCACTCAACACATGAGAGTGCTAACAAAGGAGGGTGTTGTCATGGATTTATCTAATCGACAGATGCAAATTCTCCAAGCAGTTGTAAAGTCTTATATACTCTCCGGTGTCCCCGTTGGATCACGTACGCTTGCCCGCCATGCGGATATCGGAGTGAGTGCTGCAACAATTCGCAACGAGATGGCAGACCTCGAAGAGATTGGCTTACTCGAGCATCCATATACGTCTTCAGGACGCATCCCGTCCGATGCTGGATATCGAGTTTATGTTGATAATTTAATGCCACAAGTTTCCCCAGATGTTTTAGCAGTAGCGCGCATCGAAGCTGAAATTGATCAGCGCGTCCATGAAAAAGAACAATTAATTCGCAATTTAGCGGACACCTTGTCAGAGGTGACATCTTACACGACAATTATCAGTGGTCCCTACGTCAATGCTTGTGCTTTGCGCGAGATCATGTTGGTTCCAGCTAACGAAAATACGCTGGTTGTATTAATTGTGACAGACAATGGACTAACGACCCATAAAACAATACGTTTGCCCAGTGCGATGTCGGTTGAAGAGGTCGGATTTATTAATCGAGTACTCAATGAATCTTTGCGGGGCAAGTACTTGAATGAACTGAGCGATGCGGACATTGAGAGAGTACTGTGGCGGATTAGCAATCATCTCAACCGAGAAGATTTAGCGATGAAGCAATTGATGGAACGCGTTATTCATACAGATCCAAAAGCAGTCGTATCAGATGGTCTACTGAGTGTGCTGAGTCAACCGGAGTTTAGAACTGGCGATCGCCACCTTGATCTTTTAGAAGCGATTAACTCAAAAGGCAATCTGTTAAGCCTCCTCGCTATTGGGCTAAACACGCATGTTAATGTGGTAATTGGTCAAGAGCTCAATGATGAAAAGATGAGCGCCTGCAGTATTGTGAAAGTGCCTTACTATTTAGACAATCGTCTGGCTGGTGTAATTGGGGTATTGGGCCCGAAAAGAATGGCTTATTCTCGGGTAATAGCCTTATTAAACTACGTGAGTCAGCGTTTTGAAGATATATTGCAGGAATAAGAAGGGGGCAGAAATATGTCAGTAAAGCAAACGGTTAATGCGAGTGAAGTGGATGAGAAGCTTGCGGCATTAATGACTAACGCTCGTGCGATACGAGCCGTAACAGCTGCGGTGGAAGGTACAATTGGTCCAAAAGGGTTAGATACGATGCTAGTAGATGGCTATGGCGATGTTGTGATTACCAATGCAGGGGTTACAATTTTAGAGAAGATGGATGTCAATCATCCCGCAGCTAGAATGCTGATTAATATTGCAAAAGCCCAGCAAGATGAAATAGGTGATGGCACGACGACTGCCACGGTTATGGCAGGTGCTTTAGTGAGCGAAGGTGTTGACCAAGTCGTAAAAGGTGTACCTGTCGCACGTGTCATTGAAGGGGTTAAACTGGGGATTGCCTATGCCCTAGAACATATTAAAGAAAAAGCCCGCCAGATCGATGGCATGGAAGATGAAATGTTGCAACGCATTGCTTATATAGCTGGAAGAGAACACAAAGACATAGCAGAATTAATTGTCAAGGCCGCTAGGATGGTCGGCGCGGAGAAATTCGCAGATTCTAGTTTTAAATTGGCAGATACCGTAGTGGCCGAGGAAGGTGCAGACAATGAAGTCTTTAGTGGTGTTTTGGTAGATAAGCGGCGTTTGAACAGGCAAATGCCTCGCCGATTAACGGATGCTAAGATCTTAATAATCGATGATGAACTTAAGGCTGTGGAACTTGAAGAGGAGGCGCTAGCAACCGAAACGGGTTTCGGCAGATTTATGGAGCTCAAGAATCAGTTTGTCAGTAACCTCCAAAAAATAATTGATCTTAATGTGAAATTTGTGTTGATAGATCGAGGAATTGATCCTATTGCAGAAGAAATGTTCACAGATGCTAATATTATTGTGTGCACTAGGGTAAGCGGTCATGATGCGCGTGTCGTTGCAGAGCATACAGGTGCAAAAATGATTAAACGCACGGGTTTGAATAAAGACTCAACAGATTTAGAAGCGTACCTAGGACGAGCGGCTGAAGTCTATGAAGATGAAAAGCTTAAGAAAATTAGGGTAATTGAAGGCGCCGGAAAACCAATGGCAACGGTTTTGGTGGGTGCTGCAACAGCAGAAGTCGTCGATGAGCGGCAACGTATCGCTAAAGATGCGGCATCATCTGTGCAAGCGGCCTTAAACGGTGGTTATGTAGCCGGTGGAGGTTCAGTTGAACTGGCTCTGGCACGTTCGGTTGAAGGATTGCGTGAAACTGTGAAGGGTATGGCCGCTTATGGCGTCGATTGTGTGAGCAGAGCACTGCGCAAACCTGTTTTCCAAATTATCCTCAATTCTGGTTTTAATCCGCTTGAGAAGCTTGAAGATATCATTGCCGCACAGGTTGATCAACAAAATGAGGCTTTGGCACTCGATTGTGATACGGGGGAGATTGCCGATATGTTTGCCTTAGGGGTGATTGATCCACTTTTAGTCAAATATCATGCAATCAAAGCAGCTGGAGAAATCGCAGAAGCGATTCTCCGAATTGACACAATCATTCGGATGAGAAGCAAAGATGGCGGTGCTAGCCAAGACCCCCATTTTCAAATTTAGGTAGGTGCTTATGAAAAACAAAAAAAATGAGTTACATGTTGAAGAACAAATCGTGTGTGAAGAAGAGAGTAATTTTCCAGAAATGGTTTTGGAGGCTGAAGAGGGTGTCGTTGAGGAAATAACACCTAGTCAGCAAATTGAAGGCTTAGAGGCGGAAATAGCGACGCTTAAGCAACTGTATGCACGTTCGGTTGCGGATTATGCGAACCTCAAGCAGCGCTCTGAAAAGCAGAAACGCGATATCTTGTCCAATGCCAATTCAGTGCTAGTGGGTAAGTTGTTGCCGATTATTGATAATTTTGAAAGAGCATTAGTAACCATTGAAGATCCCAAGGTAAAAGCGGGTGTCGAGATGATTTATCGCCAATTGTCAGATCTACTAGTTTCTGAGGGGTTAGAGAAGATCGAAGCAGAAAATCTGCCGTTTGACCCCTATGTTCACGAAGCTCTTTTCCAAGAGCACAACGAAAAAGTAGCAGATAATACTGTTCTACAAGTTTTCGAACCGGGTTACCGGTTTAAAAATAAATTATTGCGTGCAGCAAAAGTAAAAGTTTCAACTTTATAGGAGGAAATAAATTATGTCTAAAGTAATCGGAATTGACTTAGGTACTACAAACTCTTGTGTTGCCATCATGGAAGGTGGACAACCTGTCGTGATTCCTAACTCTGAAGGGGATCGTACAACACCATCGGTTGTTGCGAGTTCAAAAACTGGTGAGCGGTTGGTTGGCAAAGTTGCCAAGCGCCAAGCTGTAACGAATCCTGATAATACCGTTTCATCAATTAAACGCCATATGGGCGAAAATTATCGTGTTCGAATGGGTGGTAAAGAATTTACACCACCAGAAATCTCAGCGATGATTCTACAAAAATTAAAAGCGGATGCCGAGGCTTATTTAGGCGAACCAGTGACGCAAGCGGTCATTACCGTTCCTGCTTATTTCTCTGATAGCCAGCGTCAAGCTACCAAAGATGCAGGTAAAATTGCAGGCTTAGAAGTGCTTCGCATCATTAATGAACCAACCGCTGCTTCTTTAGCTTATGGTTTAGACGATGATACAGCCCAGAAAATTTTGGTCTATGACCTAGGTGGCGGTACATTTGATGTTTCAATTTTAGAACTTGGTGACGGCGTATTTGAGGTACTCTCTACTAATGGGGATACCCACTTAGGTGGTGATGACTTTGATAAAGAAGTTATTAATTACATTGTAGCCGAATTTAAAAAAGAATCTGGTGTGGATCTGTCAAAAGATAGAATGGCTTTGCAGCGTGTTAAAGATGCAGCCGAGAATGCTAAAAAAGAACTGAGTACTGTGGCTCAAGTAAATATTAATTTACCTTATGTTACTGCAGATGCTTCAGGTCCAAAACACCTGGATATTAATATAACCAGAGCAAAATTTGATGAAATAACCGCTCATTTAGTTAAGCGTACGATTGCACCAATGCGCAAGGCGTTAAGTGATGCTGGTCTAACAGCTGACAAAATTGATAAAGTTATCTTGGTAGGTGGCTCTACGCGTACTCCAGCCGTTCAAGAGGCTGTAAAGAGTGTGACGGGTCAGGATCCTTTCAAGGGCATTAACCCTGATGAAGTTGTTGCTCTTGGTGCTGCTATTCAAGCGGGTGTTATTGCTGGTGACGTCAAAGATATCGTATTAATTGATGTTACACCGCTTTCTTTGGGTATTGAGACGCTTGGTGGTGTCGCAACTAAGCTCATTGAGCGCAACACAGCGATACCAACTTCTGCGAGTCAGATTTTCTCTACCGCTGCAGATAATCAAACACAAGTAGATATCCATGTGATTCAAGGTGAGCGTGCTATGGCTCAGCAAAATAAAACATTAGGTCGTTTTACCTTAACGGGTATTCCTTCTGCTCCACGTGGGATTCCTCAAATTGAGGTCAGTTTCAATATCGACACGAATGGTATTGTCCACGTTAATGCAAAAGATCTAGGAACTGGTAAAGAACAAGCCATAACCATCACATCATCCAGTGGATTAAGTGATGCGGAGATTGAACGTATGGTTAATGAAGCCGAGGAGCATGCAGAAGAAGATCGCAAGCAAAAAGAATTGATCGAGAAGCACAACGAAGCAGAATCGACGATTTACAGTACAGAGAAGTTGCTTGAAGAGTTGGGCGATAAAATTGATGAGAATCAAAAGTCAGCCATTAACGCAGCTATTGAGGATGTTAAGAATGTCAAGGATAGCGAAGATGTAGAGGCGATTACCGCCGCTCTGGAAGAATTAACCAAACACATTAACGAAATGTCTACACTCTTGTATCAACAAGCTCAGGAAGCTCAGCAAGCTCAAGCAGGTGAACAATCTGGGCAAGGCGGGGATGATGAAGTCGTTGATGCCGAATACGAAGAGGTAGATCCTCAATAATAATAGCGTGATTAAGGGGTGGTAAAATGGCAGAGAAACAAGATTATTATAAAATACTAGGCGTGAGCCGCGATGTTTCAGATGATGAACTAAAGCAGGCTTATCGTAAATTGGCTCGTAGCCATCATCCCGATGTCAGCGATGATTCACAAGCCGAAGATAAATTCAAGGAGATCACTGAGGCCTATCGGGTTCTCAGTGATCCCGAGAAGCGGGCGGCCTATGACCAGTACGGACACGCTGGGACAAATGGCACTGCAGGAGGCGGATTCGGGGGCTTCGGAGGTGGAGCTGCTGGATTCGAAGATATCTTTGATATGATGTTCAATGGTGGATTCGGGGGGCGTGGTGCAACACGTACAGGCCCTCAACAAGGTGCTGATTTGCGTTATGATATGCAATTAACCCTTGAAGAGGCTGTATTCGGCGTTGAGAAAGAGATTACGATTCAACGCTGGGAAACCTGTGAAGATTGTAATGGATCCGGCGCTGAACACGGGACAAGCGTGCATACTTGTGAAGTTTGCGGTGGATCTGGTCAGGTTAGACGTGCTCAAAAAACACCATTTGGACAATTTGTCAATGTCGTCACATGTGAGAATTGTGGGGGCAGTGGTAAAATCATCGACGAAAAATGCTCGACTTGCCATGGACAAGGGCGGGTACAGCAGAAACGACGGATTAATATCAATATCCCACCAGGGGTTGATGATGGGTCCCGTTTGCGTGTATCCGGCAAGGGTGAAGCTGGTCAGAACGGTGGTCCTTACGGCGACCTTTACATCTTTATTCGCGTACTATCTCATTCGCGTATTGAGCGTGATGGGGATGATCTTCGTACCCATAAAAACATTTCATTTGTTCAGGCATCTGTTGGTGCCGATGTTCATGTCGACACACTTGATGGCACCGTAAACCTTAAGATCCCAGCAGGGACTCAACCTGGAACGACCTTCCGTATTGAAAAACGTGGAGTGCCAAGCCGACGACGCAATCGTCGGGGTGACTTCTATGTAACCGTCCAGGTCGTCGTTCCTAAGAAGCTTAACGATGAACAGATGGGCGCCCTCTCTCAATTCGCAAAGGCGAGTGGTGAAGAGTTTAATCCGCATGACAAAACGTTATGGGCAAAAATCAAGGGACTTTTTGAGTAGAATTTAATGCGAGCAGGTGATATAATATCTTCTGCTCGTTTTTTGCTACAATCGAACGAATAGGGCGAGATGAGTCGCTTGGTGGTGGATTAATCCTATATAATGATGCTAGATAAGGAGCGTGGAGCTTATGCAATGGGTAGAGATTAAAATTAGAACGAAATATGCGGTGGCCGATGTGGTGGGGGATGTCTTTTACAGCCACGGTGTAGACGGTTTAGTCTACGAGGATACAACAACCGTTATTGAGTTGCGCCACGAGGTTAGTTGGGATTACAGCGATATACCAGTTGTTGATACAGAATTGGTAGATGTCAATATTCTGGCCTACCTCCCTTTAACCGATCATGTACTAGCGGACATTGAGGATATCCGTGCCCAGATTGAAGTATTACGCGATGCGGGACTTGATATTGGCTCGGGAAAGATCACCTATCAAATCTTAGATGAGAATGATTGGCAACATAATTGGAAAGCATTTTTTAAACCGCTACGGGTAGGTCATAAACTGGTGGTATGCCCGGTTTGGGAAGACCATACAGTCTATGACGAAGACGTTGTAGTCAGAATCGACCCTGGCTTAGCATTTGGCACGGGTTCCCATACGACGACGCAGCACGCACTAACTCTATTGGAACGCTATTTGCAGCCCGTAAGCAAGGTATTGGATATTGGCTGTGGGTCTGGAATTTTGTCGATAGCAGCGGCAAAATTAGGGGCGTCAAGTGTGATGGCCTGTGATATTGATGATCAGGCCGTTACCATGACAGAAGAGAACATTGCTTATAATGACATACCTGAAGAGACCATAACGGCGATTAAAGCAGATTTATTAAGTGGCTTAGATTTTAAGGCCGATTTAGTTATAGCGAATATTACAGCCCCTATTTTGAAGCGGCTAATTCCAGACCTGTACAGCGTACAAGACTGTGGAGGCATATTTATTTGTGCCGGCATTCTCGATGAATATGAAGTAATTGTTCAAAAAGAACTCATTGCCAATGGCTACATCATCGTTGATCGCCTGATTGACAAAGATTGGGTTGGGCTAGCTGCCCGACGTGTGGATTAACATGACTCGAGTATTTGCAGATCAAATGTTTGGGGTGGGCCAGACCTTAATGCTGACCCAAGAAGATAGCCATCATATTCAACACGTGCTGCGCCAAAATGTGGGCACGGATATCATTTTAATCGCGCCAGATAAAAGCGAGTATTTGGCGACCTTGGTTAGCAATGACGGGAAAGTGTATCAGGCCCTTGTGGTGAAAGAAATCGTGATTGAGCGTGAACCTAAACTCCAAATTACTATTTTTCAAGGGATGCCCAAAGGGGATAAGATGGAACAGGTTATAACGCGAGGCACCGAAGTCGGGGCAGTGGCGTTCGTTCCTGTACAGATGGAACGCTCGATTGCCAAAATTAATCCTGCGAAAATTGCCAAAAAGCAAGACCGGTGGCAAAAAATCGCTATGGCGGCTGCCAGGCAGGCGGCTCGTCAGGTGGTGCCACCTGTTCAGAACCCTATAACTTTTAAACAAATGATGCCATTATTAACTGCTTATGATCAGGTGTTATTGCTCTATGAAAAGGCAGAGAAACTGACGTTGAACGATATTGCGCTCTCAGAGCAACCCAGCCGTTTAGCCTTAGTTATTGGTCCTGAAGGTGGCATAACGGATGCTGAGGCAGCGACCTTAGCTGCCCAAGGGGCCAAGTGGATTACCTTAGGACCCCGCATCATGCGAACGGAGACGGCGGGCATTGCGGCATTAGCGATTCTGCTAGCGAAATCCGGAGATATGGGGGGTTAGTTATGGAGACACCCAGATTATCTATTATTACCTTAGGCTGCAAAGTGAATCAATATGAGAGTCATACGCTTGAGAATTATTTTCAATCTCAAGGATTCCAGATTGTAAGCACCAAAGATGCGGCTGATCTTGTTCTTGTCAACAGTTGTGCGGTCACCAGCCAGGCCGCTCGCAAGTCGCGCCAGCTCATCAGGCATGCCCGCAGGTTGAACCCAAAGGCTTTTATCATTGTCATGGGATGTTTAGCCCAACAAGATAGTTTTAGTACGGACTTAAGCCAAGCCGTCGATGCCTTTGTGGGGTCGGCGAATAAAAGCAACGTGTGCACAATTGTGGATCACTGGCTAGCGGGTACCTGGAACGTCGAGCAAAAGAGGCAAATTGAGCCATTGACGGGCCAAGTGCCTTATGAAGAGATGCCTGCGTGGGCGATTGGTGATCGGGTTCGTGCAGAAGTCAAAGTGCAAGATGGTTGTCAACAGTTTTGCACCTACTGTATTATCCCTTATTTGCGTGGTCCTGAGCGTAGTCGCGATGCCCAGAAGGTGATCGAGGAGATTCAACAGCTGTGTGAGCACGGCTATCAGGAAATCGTTTTAACGGGGATTCATTTAGGTTCTTACGGGCGCGATTTAAGGCCACCGATGTGTTTACCTCAACTGATCCGCCTAATCTTAGAGGAAACAACGATTCAACGCTTACGTTTGTCTTCAATCGAACCTAATGATCTAGGGGCCGAGCTCCTTGAACTAATAGCTACCGAAACGCGGATTGCACGCCATCTGCATATCCCTTTGCAGGGGGGGCATGATTATTTGCTGACAAAGATGAATCGTCACTATCGGACGGCGGATTATCGAGACTTGCTCCAGAAGATTCGTCAGATTGATCCAACCATCGCGATCACGACTGATTTAATTGTGGGATTTCCGGGAGAAAGCGATGATTATTTTTCAGCAAGCATGAAATTTGTGCGGGAAATGCAATTTGCGGCCATGCATGTTTTTCGCTACTCACGTCGCCCGGGGACACCAGCGGCTAAGATGGAATCCCAAATAAAAGGGGATGTGGCGCGTCAACGCAGTGCCATGATGCAAAGCCTCGCGGATGAACAGGCATTGGCCTATCATGCCGCAATGGTGGGCAAAGAATATCAGGTGCTGATAGAACGTTGTACGGATAAAAATCGGAGTGAGGGGCACGCAAGTAATTATGTTAAGGTTGTTGTTGAGGGGCAGCGCTTAGCAAAAAATATGATGGTAAATGTTAAAATAATCGACTGTGATGCTTACAGTACGACGGGTATTGTGGTATAATACCCATTGTGGGTAATGTAAGCATCGTGTATTGAGGAGTGGCAAGATGAACGATTGTATTTTTTGTAAAATTATTGCTCGAGAGATCCCTGCTGAGGTCATTTTTGAAAACGATCTGATGATCGTGATTAAAGATATTAACCCTCAGGCAGAGGTGCACTTTCTAGTCATATCAAAAAAGCACATCCCTTCATTAGCGGACATCCAAGAGTGTGACCGCAATCTGCTCGCTAGTATGCTCTTGCAAATATCCACAATTGCCCGTGACTATTGTCCAATGAATGAATATCATGTTGAAACAAATATTGGTTCAAGTTGGGGGCAGACTGTTAAGCATTTGCATTTTCATATTGTGGGCGGCAAACGCCTGAATAAATAAAATTTGCAAAATTTATTTGACAGTCACAAGCTATAAATATATAATAGATTTCGGGTTATCCCATGGCTATTTCCGGAGGGGGGTTAAGGCAGATGGCAGAAGTTAAGGTAGGGAAGAACGAAAGTTTGGACCAGGCTCTGCGCCGATTTAACCGGGAATGTCGTAAGGCAGGAATTCTTAAGGAAGTGCGCAGAAGAGAACATTATGAAAAACCTAGTGTGAAGCGCAAAAAGAAGGCTGAAGCTGCACGACGTAAAAACAGCAAAGATAACAAAAAGTTCTAAATAAGTGTGACAAAGCCCGGTTTGCCGGGTTTTTGTATTTGTATTAAAATGAATGCAGGATCTGCCGAACAATACAAAGGTAAAAGGTAGCGAGGCGATTGTTGGTGATGAACTTGGTAAACACGCTTAAAATACTATTATTCTCCATGCTTCCAATAATTGAATTGCGAGGCGCTATTCCATACGCTGTAGCCCTTGGATATGACCCAGGTGCGGCATTTCTGCTCGCCTTTGTCGGGAGTCTCTTGCCGATTCCGCTCATCTTTTTTGGGGTTCGTCCGTTTTTTAAAAGGGTACGCACGTTGCCTTTCTTAATGCGTATTGTCCATAAGGTGAAGAAGAAGGCAAATGTCGATGGACGTAAAGTGATTAAGTATGGGTTTTGGGGATTAATTTTGTTAGTTGCCATCCCGCTTCCGGGTACAGGTGTTTGGAGTGGGACACTTGCTGCTTCGCTGTTGGATATGCGATTCAAAAGCGCTTTCCCAGCGATTGTCATTGGCAATATTATAGCTGGTATTTTGGTTCTACTCATGACATCCACATTCTTTTAGCGAGTTGGCAGGTTTAATGGCAGATTCAGTAGTGATATAAGTCGCCAATTTGCTTCATAGGGTGTTTATAGAATTGCAATGACAAGTCACAATCGGTTATTAAGGTGCTTATTGCACCTTTTTTTTGAAAAGAGGGCGCTTTTCTGGTAAAATTAGGGGAAGACCTAGCTTAAGTATAATTAGTCATCGTATTAAGAATAGAGCTAGGGGATTCATCAGAACTTATTTGGTTTTTCCTCAACTAGCAACAATGCAAGCGCACCTAACGACTTTCAGTACTAGGGTATGATGATGGGTGTGGTATGCGTCTATTTATGACAATGTATGATGAGTAGACGGAGATGCAAGATGTAAGGATTCTCTTGTACACGATTGAATTACATTTAATTAGTAAGCGAATACATTGAGTTTGTAGACATCGCAGAAAAACTTGTTTCATATCTAAGATTGGAGGCCAAGGTATTGGCAGAAACAGTAGAAAAAAGACTATTCATTCGTTCTGTTGATGAAGTTCGACGGCTATTCGGAGAGCGGGATACACATATAAAACTGATTGAAGATGCAGTGAATGTCACAATGGTCACTCGTGAGAGTGAAGTCGTAATCAATGGAGAAGCGGAACAAGTGGAGTTAGCGGAACAAGCGCTTCGCCAACTACTTTCTCTAATTCGTGCTGGACAGAATATCGAAGAGAGAGATGTGCAGTATGCCATCCGGATGACGATCGACCATGAAGATATTGATTTGTTAAGTTTAGCTGACGATGAAGTCGTTTTAACGGCTAAGGGAAAAGTTGTTCGGCCTAAGACCAAAGGCCAACAGGGCTACGTGGAGGCAATGCGGCACAACACTCTGGTATTTGGTATTGGGCCTGCTGGTACGGGGAAAACCTATTTGGCAATTGCCATGGCTGTGGCAGCATTGCGCAAACGTGAAGTTGGGCGTATTATTTTAACGCGTCCTGCAGTCGAAGCTGGTGAAAGGCTGGGCTTTCTGCCAGGTGATCTTCAAGCAAAAATTGATCCCTATTTGCGACCACTTTATGACGCACTCTATGATATTGTTGGAGCAGAACAGTTTTTGAAATACCTAGAAAAGGGTATAATAGAAGTAGCCCCTCTTGCCTACATGCGAGGACGAACGTTAGACAATAGTTTTGTGATCTTAGACGAAGCACAAAATACAACGCAAACTCAAATGAAAATGTTTTTAACACGTTTGGGATTTGGTTCACAGGCTGTCGTGACAGGAGATGTTACGCAAACCGACTTACCACGTGGTCAAAGCTCCGGATTGAAACAAGCTGCTAGTATTTTGAAGAATATTGATGATATCAGTATTGTCTATCTAACAGAGAAAGATGTTGTGAGACATGCTTTAGTTCAAAAAATTATCAAAGCCTATGAGAAGAGCGATCGCAGCCGCAATCGCCGAGGGTAAATAGATGACTAACATTTTTAAAAATATTAAACGCCTCTACAACTTATATTTTCAACGGAAGCCTTTAGTGCGCAGAATTGTCTTGGCGATAGGGGTTTACATGGTCATACTATTAGCAATGTTAGTTGTGATAATTCCCCCAGAAATTAATATAAGCATTGGACAGAATAGTCCGCGCACCGTCTATGCTCCTCAAGATATTGAAGACGTGTTGGCAACACAACAGGCGCGAGATGTGGCTGCACAAAGTGTTCCAGATGCCTATAGTCGCAATCGTCAACTCGAATCACAGGTCCTTGGAGATTTAAAGGGTATTGGAGATATATTAATTCTTAACCAAGGGCAACAAATCAGTGAAATCGAAGCGGCAATCGTCGACGGCACTGAAAGCGGGGCGAGTGTAGTTGGAAGTTTCAACGATAGCATCTATAACCACATTAACACAATTAGCCCTGACTATTTAGCGAAGTTAAACTCAGCTGCTGAGCAAGTTCTCCAAGAGATCTATGAAGAGGGAATTCGGAATAAGGATAGCGGTTTAGCGCTGATGGCGTATAAGATTAAGGCCTTAGATGGAAGTTTAGCGGATCATATTTATCTTGAAGCCTTGTTAGCGGCTATTTATCAGCCCAGTTATACCTTTAACAGTGAACTGACAAGTACATTGAAGGATGAGGCTAAAGCGGCAGTTCCTCCTGTTATGGTACGCAAGGGTGATATTATTGTTTTAGAAAATCAAGTCATCAGTAATCAGACCTTTGCTCTGATTGAAAATGCCGGGTTGATGGGAACGGAGAGGCGCACGCAGATGGTTCTAGGCGTTGCCTTATATTTGCTAATGATCGAGATTATGACGATTGCTGTCCTGAGGAATTTTTGTCAAGAAGTTTATGATCATTTTAAGTCTTTGTCGATGATTGCTCTAAGCATCGTTCTTGCCGTTGTGCCAACATTATTTTTGGTTAATTACTCACCCTATCTCGTTTTGAGTGTCATGATGGGTGTGCTGATTACGGTGTTGCTGAGTTGGCAAGTGGCCTTAGTGGCCACAGTCGCAATTATATTGACAGTTGCCCCAATACTAGAGATGGAGGCCATAATTGTCGCATTTGTTGGAAGTGTCGTGGCAATTTACGGTAGTAATCACATGAAACAGCGTTCCGATATGGGCCGAATTGCCCTGTATGTAGCAGCGGCAAATAGTGTGGTCATTCTTTCTTTGCGAATGATTGGGGGCGTACCGCTCAATATTTCACTCTTAAACGCACTTGAAGCAGTTGTGGTGGGTATAGGACTTGTGGTTATGGCAATGGGTTCGTTACCGTTCTTTGAGAATGTTTTTGGTATGTTATCAACGGTTAGACTATTGGAACTATCAAATCCCAATCGCCCGCTTTTACACCGTTTACTGACTGAAGCCCCTGGAACGTATAATCACAGTATGGTAATGGGTAATTTAGCTGAAGTGGCAGCAGAGGCAGTGGGTGCCAATCCGCTATTAGCTCGAGTGGGTGCTTACTACCATGATATTGGCAAGATCAAACGTCCTGGAATGTTTTCTGAGAATCAGATCAATCAAGAGGAGAGCCCTCATGAGAAGTATCCACCATCTCTAAGTACTTTAATTATTACATCACATGTACGAGATGGTGTAGAGATGGCTAAAGAAGAGAACTTACCGAAACCTGTTATCGATATGATTGAACAACACCATGGCACAACGCTGGTAAGATATTTTTACCATAAGGCAACGGAACAACTTGGCGAAAATGACGATCCGCTATTAGAAAGTGATTTTTCTTACGCTGGTCCTCGCCCACAGACGAAAGAGGCTGGCATCATCATGATTACAGATGCTGTTGAAGCAACCGTGCGCTCATTGCCTCGTAAATCTACGGCAAAAGTTAAAGAAATTGTTCATAAATTGATAAAAGAGCGTCTCAATGCTGGTGAATTTGATGAGTGTGATCTAACCCTGCGTGACTTAGATAAGCTCGCTGAGACCTACATAAAGGGCTTTACAGGCGTATATCATAACCGCATCGCTTATCCGGAGCGCAGTATCGCAGATCTGGAGAGGAGTCGTAAACTTGGTCGAAATCGAAATTAGCAATAATCAGGAAGAGATTGAAATTGGTTTGGAACTGATCCAAAGTCTAACTGCTTGGGCCACCCAAGTGTGTGAGATGCTAGGAATTGAGGATAAAACAATAAGTGTCGTGATTATTGATAAAGCAGGGATTAAGGAATTGAATCAGCACTATCGCCACAAAGATCAGCCAACGGATGTGCTGAGCTTCCCCTTATCTGCTCTGGACAGCCCTGAGCCAATCCTAGGTGAAATTATTATTGCCGCAGCTGTTGCGGCTGAACAAGCGCAAACATACAACAATGACTTACAACGCGAGATGAGTTTCCTATTATTGCACGGGCTTCTGCACTTAGCAGGTTATGATCACGATGAAGAACATCGAGGACCTATGCGCGATAAAGAGAAGGAATTGTTTGAGCGACTGGAACTTGAACAATTACAACCGAAAAGTGGAACCGCGTAGATTTGTGCGATCATTCGCTAATGCTTGGCGGGGGATCTTGGCTGCAATGCAGACGGAGTGCAATATGAAATTCCACTTCTTTGCAGCATCAATCGTGCTTGTGTTTGCTGTTGTTTTGCGAGTTCCAGCAGCTGAACTAATGATCTTAATTTTAGTAATTACTTTAGTATTGGCTTTTGAACTCATCAATACAGCAATCGAGAAAATGATTGATCTGGTCAACCCTGCTTACTGTGAGCTTGCCGGAAGGGTGAAGGATATGGCCGCAGGTGCTGTATTAGTGACTGCGATTGGATCCGTTTTGATTGGCTTAATAATCTTCTGGCCCTATGTTAAATTAATACTATGAAGTGAATGCTTCATTAAAAGGTGATGAAATGGATAAGAATAAAATTTTATGGTTTATAGTAGTGGCATTGCTGATTATAAATTCAGTCGTTATTCTCCGTTCCCAAGAGTTAATTGCATTTCCAGGGGAGCTTACCAAACTAGAGATGGCTCGAGCTGGTACAAATGCAATGATTACTTATTTGCGTCGTTATGCAACGGACTTAGGCGTGGCGGATATTAACTCGGTCAAAGAGCGACTTGGGCTTCTCCAATATAAAATCGAGTTGGCGACATCTGAAGAGGATCTCGCTCAAATTATATTAACTGAGAGTGGTAATGTGCAAGAAACCATCTTGCGTGAGGCAGACAATTTACGTAATCAAGTCATTTTGGGGATTATCAGCAAGGATCCAAACTTGAATACTATCCAAGAGAAGGTTGCTATTGTCGTTTGGGGTGATGTTGAATATGGTGTGCAAGTGAGTGACGTTGGAAATGTGCTTTCAGCGGAGACCATTACGGCCCTAAAAGAATCACCACAATTGCCACATTCTTTTAGCGATGTAGCGGTCACAATTGAAGATGGTTCGCCAAAGGTGCTTAGCTATCGTAGCCTCTATGATCGATTGAGTGCATTGGAATTAGAAACAGCGCAGTTACAACAGAGCTTAATTACTCAGGAAGAACGCTCTGGGTATCGTGCATTATCTGGCCATGGCATCCAGATTAAAATCTATGATGCTGAAGGGGGTTATCAAGCCTTTGAAATTGTTCATGATTCCGATATCCGTGACATCTTGAATGAATTATTTTCAGCTGGTGCTTTAGGAGCGAGTGTGGGGGGGCAGCGCATCATTAACACCTCTTCTATTCGCTGCGTTGGTCCTGTTATTCTGGTAAATTATGAATCCATTGCGGTGGATCCGGTTACAATTCAAGTCGTTGGTGATGTCGAGAAGTTGACAAGTGGGATTGAAATCATCAAGAACACCTTAGAATCAATTAAAGGAATTTCCATTGTGGTCGAAGAGATGGATGTTGTCCTACCTGCGTATTCACGCAAAGTATCGTAAATGAGGAAAACACTATGAATCAAAATCTACTAGATGCAGCGATAAAGGCATTAGAACACTCCTATAGTCCCTACTCCAATTATCAAGTTGGCGCCGCACTGATGACGGTAAGCGGTAAAATCTACAGTGGTTGCAATATCGAAAATGCAGCGTATGGTGCCACTATTTGTGCAGAGCGTGTGGCTATGTTTAAATCCGTTAGTGAGAACCCAGAGCCCATATGTGATATCGTCATTGTTACGGGCGCAGATGAGTATCCATCACCCTGTGGTACGTGTCGCCAGGTGATGGCAGAATTAGCACCCAATGCGAAGGTTCATTTAGCACTAAAATCGGGTGAATATCGCACCTATACCGTTGGTGAGCTGCTTCCAATTGCTTTTCAACTTAAGAAATAACAGGGGGAAAAGAATGGATAAAATCAAATCTGGCTTTGTTACGGTTGTTGGACGACCAAATGTTGGGAAGTCCACATTCCTTAATAAGGTCATGGGACAAAAGATTCTTATTGAATCAGATAAGCCCCAAGCAACGCGCAATCGCATCCATTGTGTTTACACCGAGGAACGTGGCCAAGTGATTTTTGTAGATACGCCGGGAATTCATAAACCCCATCACAAACTTGGAGAAAATTTAGTGAAACATGCTAAAGATAGTTTGAATGGCGTTGATGTAGCGATTCTTATGGTGGAGCCTGATGAAATCATTGGATCTGGTGATCACTATGTGGCAAGGATTGTCAGTGAAGTCGAGATTCCTGTAATCCTTTGCATTAATAAAGTGGACATCATTAAGCCAAATAAACTGATTCCTTTACTAGTTGAATGGAACGAGAAATATAAATTTGCAGAAATGATTCCGATTTCTGCGAAAACTGGAGAAAACGTCGATAAAGTTGTTGATTTAGTATTTTCATATCTGAAAGAAGGACCACAGTATTATCCTGCAGATATGATTACCGACCGACCGGAAGAGTTTCTGATTGGTGAAATTATTCGTGAGAAGGTATTCAATTTACTCTATGAAGAAATTCCTTATTCGGTAGCGGTCGACTTACGTGCCTATGAGATGCGCAATAATAAAATATACATCGCTGCGGATATCATCGCCGAGCGGGCATCACAGAAAGGCATGATTATCGGTAAGCAAGGATCTATGCTTAAGAAAATCGGCCATCTCGCCCGGCGCGATATTGAAAAATTTATGGGATACAAGGTGTTTTTAGATCTGCATGTTCGCCATAAAAGTGATTGGCGTAATAAACAAGAAATGCTCAATAAATTAGGATATACGAAGGAGTAAGGAAATGAATTTAGCTCAATACATTGATCACACGTTTCTAAAAGCGAATGGAACTCAAGATGTGATAGAGCGCTTGTGTGCAGAGGCTCGTGACTACCAATTCAAAGCCGTATGTGTCAACGCGGGATGGATTAAATTGTGCCATGAACTTTTGCAGGACACGGATGTAGAAATTGCCTCGGTAGTAGGCTTTCCGTTAGGGGCGACCTCTACAGAGTCTAAGGTAGCAGAGACGATTCAGGCCATTGCCGATGGCGCCACCGAAATTGATATGGTAATCAATATCGGCCATCTGTTGGATGGAGAAAATGCGGCAGTTGAGGCAGATATTGCTGCGGTTGTGCGGGCGGCTGGTGATGTGCCTATTAAAGTTATTATTGAGGCAGCCTACCTAAACGATGAGCAGAAAATACGAGCCTGCCAATTAGCTAAGAGCGCCAACGCAGCCTATGTTAAGACCTCAACGGGCTTTGGTCCATCTGGTGCAACGGTTGAGGATGTCGCCTTGATGCGCAAGACAGTTGGTCCAGAGATGGGCGTCAAAGCAGCGGGAGGCATTCGTACGGCAGAACAGGCGATAGCCATGATCGCAGCAGGCGCAACGCGGATTGGGGCGAGCTCAGGGATAAAAATCGTTACTTCGGCTAATGAATCTCAATAAGATTGATGCAATCGTTTTACGTGCCGTAAATTATCAAGAAGATCATGTTCTTTTGGTTTGTTTGACCGAGAATCTGGGTAAAATAATAGTGGTGGCATCACACGCCCGCAATTTAAAGAGTCGCTTAAGGTCCTTTAGCCAGGCGGTCGTACACGGAACCATTGCAGTGCAAGCGCCAAGGAGCGGCAGCAACTATTATGTTTTGCAGCAGGCACAGATCTTAGATTCCTTTGCTGCAATCAAAAGTGATCCTTATAAACTAGGATCTGCTGGTTATATGGTTAGCATGATCGATCAGATGATTGTCGGCGAACAGGCTGACCCGATAACCTATCACCTATTAGTTGGATTTTTAAAAGCCTTAGCAAACTTAACCACAGATCAACAGGTTACCTACCTTCATGCGGCAATTATACTGCGTGTATTGCGAGCAGCAGGATATAATGTTTACCCCCAAAACTGTTATCATTGCAACGAACCTTTACAGGACCAGTGGCATGTGGGGCCGCACGGCAACATGTATTGCCTAGAATGTCTTCCTCATGGCAAAGCGATTGGGAGGCAGATTATACGACAATGGCAGTTGCTATTGCAAGAATTGAATGGAGGAGAATGGCCAATTATTGACTTAGATGTTGTGATGGCTATAGAACGATTTGCGGTTTCACTACTTGAGTTTGAACCTACAGGTCAGAAGTATTTAGATTTAATTAGAAATTACTAAATGGAGGCGATTTGAATGGATTTAGCAAAAGTTGATTTATTAAGAGAACGTACTGGTATGTCTTATGAACTTGCGGTTGCCTTACTCAAAGAACATGATGGAAACATCGTTGAAGCGATTGTCGCCTATGAGAATGAGTATGGAACGAAAAAAGAGAGCTATGAGGTAAAAGGGGACGATTTAATCGAAAAAATACGCAATTTGATTAAAGAGGGCAATGTCACTAAAATCACAGTTAAACAGAATGACAAGGTCATCCTCAGTCTTCCTGTTAATATTGGTATAGTAGCTGCTTTATTAGCCCCGTATTTAGCTATTTTAGGTGGCGCCGTAGCAGTTGCTGCTAAATGTACAATTGTAGTGGAAAGAAATACAGACCTCTAGCGGCTTTGATTTGCCTAACACCATTTCATTTAGATGATCGGATGCGTTTGTGCGATGATTGAAGCTGATTGAACCCTATTTAGCTGATGGGGGCAGATCTATGCCTACATTAGGGGGAATAGGGTTTCACTTATTATTAGTGCAGTATTTATTTCTGGTGGTCAGCAATATTTAGTTGATTACCAGAGAGAATTGACATGGGTTGCGATTCTATCTAGAATAAACTTAGATATTTCAAACCTATGCATTTAGAAGAGGGGTGTAATCATCGAACTTACAGATCGTCAAAAGGAAATTGTCCGAATTGTTAAGCGAAATGGCCCAATAAGTGGCGAAGATATTGCAGCAGCGCTCAATTTATCAAGAACGGCTTTGCGTGCAGATCTCGCCGTTTTAACCATGACAGGTTATCTTGGTGCACGACCACGCGTAGGCTACTATTATTCTGGGAATACAGTAAACTCTTTGTTGGTGGAACACTTGCGATCAACAAAGGTAAGCGATTTAATGTCAGTTCCCGTCATATTGCGGAGTGATCAGAGTGTCTATGATGCGGTCGTTACCATTTTTCTGGAAGATGTCGGAACTTTAATTGTGATCGATGACCAAGGGCTTCTAGCAGGTGTTATTTCCCGTAAGGATCTTTTGAAAAGTTTGCTGGGTAACGTGGACACCAATAAAATCCCGCTGCAAATGATTATGACCAGGATGCCGAATATTCATTTTACAACTGAACATGAGAGCATTTGGGAGGCGGCACGGAAAATTGTCGATTATGAGGTAGATTGCTTGCCAGTCGTCCGAGAAGCAGAAGATGGCCGAGAGGGCTTTCTCGTTAGTGGGAGAATATCAAAAACAACAATAGCTAAGCTATTTGTGGAATTGGGAGGACGCTAATGGAATACCTAGATGCTGTAATTGTTTATATCATTTCCGATGCAATTGGAGAAACGGCTAATCAAGTTGTGCAGGCGGCAACGAGCCAATATGGCAAACACAAGATTGTGGTACGGCAGTATCCCTATGTAACAACAACCGAGATCCTCCAAGATGTTTTAGATAAAGCGATAGAGGAAGCGGATTTGCTAGTTTATACATTGGTGATTCCGGGATTAGCTGAGTACTTGGAAGAACATTCTCGAAACGCCCACTATCAAACCGTTAATTTATTAGGACCAATATTTGATACATTTGCAGACCTTAGAGGCTGGAAGCCGGAGGGTAAGGCGGGCCTAATCCATACCCTTGATGATGAATATTTCAAAGAAGTTGAGGCCATCGAGTTTGCTGTAAAATATGATGATGGTAAAGACCCGAGAGGCTTATTGCGTGCGGATATCATTCTAATTGGTGTTTCGCGTACATCTAAAACGCCACTAAGCATGTATCTTGCCAATAGAGGGTATCGCGTGGCAAATGTGCCTTTAGTTCCCGAGGTGATGCTCCCAGCAGAGCTTTATGCCGTGGAAAAGGGCATGATTATTGGTCTTATTATTAAGCCGGATATCCTAACAGAGATTCGTACAGAGCGCCTTAAGGCTTTAGGATTGGGGGATACGGCGACGTATGCTGGAATCTCTAGAATCAATCGCGAACTGGCCCATTCCCTCCGTATCACTGAAGAACTAGGGTGCCCCGTCATCGATGTTACCCATAAGGCGGTCGAGGAAACAGCGGGTCTTATTATTGAAATGTATAAGAAGCGCAGTAAATAGCAGATTGTATCATAAATGACGCAACTGGCATATGGTTGGGTCATTTTTGTCTCAATTCAGAACTATTTAGAGGATTTGCAATTAAAAGCAGGAATATGCCTACTTTTGTAGTAATAAGTAATCATACACGTGAGGCGAATAATCAATGTACGGCGTGCACAAGCTAACATTCTTCAGGCTTGCGCATCATAGTTTATGAACAACTGGATCCTATGAAATGGTGGGTGGGATGATTTGAATATCGCTTTCTCTAGTATGATGAATAGCGCTGTGCGATGGTTGGTGACCCCCCTAGTTGTTTGACTAAAAAACAGCTTTAAAGATTCTACAGGATTTTAGGTTTTACTTTTTGGTGAAATTGCTAACACTAAACTAACATATTAAAAAGGAATTTTTGCCAATACGGTGGTCTGCGAACCAATACTGATTTAGAAATGAAGGGATACTATGAGCCCAAACTTTGTGTCTCCAGAACAAATAAATGAAATACGACAACGTCTTAATGTCATTGATACATTAAGCCGTTATTTGAAGTTAGAAAAAGCAGGGCGGCGTTATAAAGCCCTCTGCCCTTTTCACGATGAGAAAACGCCCTCATTTACCGTGGATCCAGACACAGGATTGTACTATTGTTTTGGTTGTCAAGCCGGCGGTGATATTTTTAATTTCCTAATGGAGATTGAAGGGTGGAGCTTCCCTGAGGCCGTACGCTATTTAGCGGAGGTCACAGGCGTAGAGATTAGTAAAGAAGAACGGTCTGCAGACAATCATCGTGAGGTATTGTACAAAATTAATAAATTCGCTAATCGCCTTTTTCGCCGGGCTTTCGCTAGTGAGATGGGTCAGAACGCGCGGAACTACCTCGCTGAGCGCGGATTTTCAGAAGACATTATTAAAACAGCAGAAATAGGGTATGCCCCTGAGGGTTGGGATTTTATTGTCAAGCGGGCTGCAAGGCGCAATATTCCGATGAATTTTCTGGTGGAATTAGGACTTGCCGCCGAGCGCAATAATACTTCGCAAAGCGGAGAATCCGGGGGGTATTACGACAAATATCGCAACCGAGTTATTTTCCCGATTCATGATATTATGGGGCGGGTGATTGGGTTTGGTGGACGTATTCTGGGAGATGGTCAGCCCAAATATTTGAATTCACCTGAAATGGCGCTTTACCATAAAAGCAAGACCCTCTACGGGCTTTACCAGGCACGCAGTAGTATCAAATCAGAGAATTTAGCGATTCTTATGGAGGGCTATCTAGATGTTTTAGCAGCCTGGCAGGCTGGAGTGACTAATGTAGTTGCCTCTTTAGGTACCGCTTTGACTCCCGAACAAGGTCGCTTACTACGTCGCTATACGGATCGTTGTTTAATTTGTTATGATGGTGATCGCGCAGGGCTACGAGCGGCTCAAAGGGGTATTGAGATCCTCAAGCAAGAAGGGCTTAATGTGCAGGTTATTATGTTGCCAGATGGGCAGGATCCCGATGATTATATCAAAGCACATGGAGCGGCAGCGTTTAAAAAAGTGATTAATGAACAGGCTCTCGACTATTTCACTTACTTAGTTTCAGTAACCGAAAAAAACTACCGTCTAGACATCCGCGAGGAGAAGATGAAGTTTATCAATGAATTGGTTATCTTAATAAGTGGGGTGGAGAATCGCTTAGAAAAAGCAGGTTATTTAAATGACTATTCACAGCTCTATAATTTAGATCGAGCAGCCTTAGAATTTGAAGTAGAGCAAGTGCGCCAGCGACACCATCAGAATCAACCTCATAATCAGGTAGAAAGTGCTAAGCCAATGGATCATAAAATATCTGGTTTAGCAATGGATTTAGAGAGAAAACTGCTCCGACACATAATGAACTCACATCACAAGGTTAGCCCAGCTTTGTTTGCTAGTAGAGTCCATCGAAATCTCCTCACCTTAATTCTGACCTACGAGGATGACCCGCAGGAACTGGTTGAAAAATGCCAATCTGCAGACGAACGAGCAGAATTAGCCCGGATTCTTATGATTGAGGGAAACGACAAGGATGAGGAGCGGATTATCGAACAATTGACAAAATTGCGGTTAAACGAAGAAATCAGTTTATTGCGGGTGCAAATTCGCGAAGCCAGCAAGCTAGGAGATGATGTTAGCAATCTTCTCCAAGAGTACAATAGACTGGAACATCAGCGGGCATCTCTAGCGCGTGAATCTTAAGCATGTAGCATGATGGGGCGGTCGTGTGATTGAAATGAGATAATCCGCTAGCGCATGATGCTGTAATCGCATGACGCGCATGATAATAGCGATAACCTGTTAAAAAAAGTAAATGTTAGCAGGATATCGACCGTTTACGCAGAATACTATTACCTGTAAGAATGAATTCTTAAATTTTATTGACTAATTCTATATTTATATGTTATTTTATGGTGCCTAGGTGCGAAAAATCATTGATATGATTGTTTAGTTCTGATCCTTATGGATATGAATAGGTGATAAAAATTTACGTTAAAATAGAAAGATAGAAATACGAACTGATTTGATAATAATTAAGAATATGAAGCTATTAGGAAGGGAGGGACTATTGTGTCTGAAAAGAACCCACAGCTCAAATTAAAGCGTGAAGCGATTAATGATTTACTAAACAAAGGTCGCAAGAGGGGTCAGCTTTCTTATGACGAAATAACAGATGCCCTTCAAGAATTTGTTATGACGCCAGAGCAAACCGATAATCTGTATACTGAAATCGCAGAGCAGAATATTGAACTGGTAGATGAAGTCGTTGAGGGAACAACTGAAAAGAAAATAGCCCCGGCAAAAGTTGATTATCTAACAAACATTAAGATAAATGATCCCGTTCGGATGTATTTGAAGGAAATTGGCCGCGTGCCCTTACTGACAGCCAAACAAGAGGTAGAACTTGCCCAGATGATGGAGCGAGGCGATATGGCTGGAAAGCGAATGCTGGTTGAAGCGAATCTTCGTTTAGTGGTTAGTATTGCCAAGCGATATGTCGGACGTGGCATGCTTTTTTTAGATTTAATTCAAGAAGGTAATCTAGGTCTCATTAAAGCGGTTGAAAAATTTGATTACCGCAAGGGCTATAAATTTTCCACCTATGCAACTTGGTGGATTCGCCAAGCGATTACGCGGGCTATTGCTGACCAGGCACGCACAATCCGCATCCCTGTACACATGGTTGAGACCATTAATAAACTTGTCCGAATTTCGCGCCAGCTCCTGCAGGAGCTCGGTCGAGAGCCTACCCCCGAAGAAATTGGGGAAGTGATGGGGATTACAGCTGAGAAAGTACATGAAATCCAAAAAATTTCGCAAGAACCCGTATCGCTTGAGATTCCTATAGGAGAAGAAGAAGATTCTCACCTAGGTGATTTTATCCCAGATGAAGGGGCTATTGCACCTGCTGAGGCAGCGGCTTATGAGCTTCTTAAAGACCAACTCGACGAAGTCCTCAACACTTTAACGGAACGTGAGCAAAGAGTTTTGCGTTTGCGTTTTGGTTTAGATGATGGACGTGCACGCACTTTAGAAGAAGTGGGACGCCAATTCAACGTAACGCGTGAGCGTATCCGGCAGATTGAGGCAAAAGCACTTCGCAAACTGCGTCACCCTAGTCGATCACGCCAATTGAAAGACTTTTTAGAGTAAATGTAATATTTTAGAATCATTAATGATTATGTAACCACTCCTGATATAGCAGGGGTGGTTTTGATTTTAGTCACATTGTTGGGTCTCTAGGTGCTTGAAATCTCGGATGCATGATGACCGTTAAAGGTGCGAAGAGGGAGTGGGTTCTTGTTAATGTTAGTGCAGCTGTTGACAGGCGTCTTGTATTCAGTTAAACTTTGTATGGTATATGCTTTTAATACAGTCCGAGAGGCTGAAAAAGCATTGCAGATGATTTATAGTCCTTTAAAGCAATCCCGTGAGGTTGATAAGGTATTATGAGGAATGAATGCATTCCCCTGCCTACTCACGGCAGGGGTTTTATATTTTTAAGGAGGCATTATTGTGAAAATAGCCAGACTGGTTCTTGAAGACGGTAGTATTTTTTATGGCGAGAATTTTGGTTTTCGTGCTGCTACTTCCGGTGAAGTTGTCTTTAATACAAGCATGACGGGTTATCAAGAGATTATAACCGACCCATCTTATCGGGGACAAATCGTAACGCTCACCTATCCATTGATAGGCAACTACGGTCACATAGACTTTGATTCAGAGTCCCGCCATCCCCAAATTCGAGGTTTGATTGTCAAGCAAATTTGCCACAAACCCAGCAACTGGCGTTCCGAATTTAGTCTAGCTGAATATTTACAACACCACGAAATTGTGGCGATTACCGGGATTGATACGCGTGAATTGACCAAAAAAATTCGTCAATACGGAACGATGCGGGGGTTGATTACATCAGAAGACCTCAGTGACGAAGAACTGCGTCAGCAGGTCATGAATGTGCCTCCATTATCGGGTTCAGATTTAGTATCACAAGTTACCGTAGCAGCTCCCTACACCCAAGGGCATGGCAATAAGCGCGTTGTTTTGATAGATTGTGGTGCAAAGCGTAATATTATTCGCTCATTAGTCAAGCGGGGCTGTCAGGTCGTCGTTGTACCCGCGCTGACATCCACTGAAGATATTCTTTCTTATAAGCCCCACGGCATCCTTATTTCTAATGGTCCTGGCGACCCGGAGGATGTTCCCATCGTTATCGAAAATGTACGAAAGCTTCTGGGCGTTAAACCGATATTCGGCATTTGTCTTGGCCATCAAGTATTGGGACTTGCCTGTGGAGCGAAGACCTATAAGTTGAAATTTGGTCACCGCGGCTCTAACCACCCTGTCAAAGATTTGACCAATAATAGAGTGCATATCACAGCACAGAATCACGGGTTTGCCGTCTCTGAGGAATCCTTGGTGGGCACAGGCTTAGAAGTGACTCACCTCAATTTGACGGATCAAACGGTTGAGGGCTTTCGGCATAGCAGCTATCCGGCTTTCTCAGTTCAGTATCACCCAGAGGCTTCACCTGGGCCGGAAGATTCTCATTACTTATTCGACCGCTTTGTAGCGATGTTGGACCAATAGGAGGAATGCATAATGCCTAAAAGACAAGATATTCACAAGGTAATGGTCATCGGATCTGGACCAATTGTTATTGGTCAAGCGGCAGAATTCGATTATGCAGGAAGTCAGGCTTGCCGTGCCTTGAAGGAAGAGGGAATTGAAGTTGTGCTGGTTAATAGCAATCCAGCGACGATCATGACCGACGCCAATATGGCAGATCGTGTTTACATTGAGCCAATCACCGTTGAGGTGATTACTAAAATCTTACGCAAAGAACGACCCGATGGCCTGCTACCGACACTCGGTGGGCAAACAGGCTTAAATATGGCCATTGAATTAGCAGATAGCGGTATCCTAGCAGAATTAAATATCGTCTTATTGGGAACCCAACTAGATACAATTGATAAAGCGGAGAACCGCGATTCCTTTAAACAGCTCATGGAAGAAATCGGTGAGCCTGTTCTCCAGAGCAGAACGACCGAGACTTTGGAGGGGGCAATCGCCATCGCTCAAGAGATCGGTTATCCAGTTATTGTGCGGCCCGCCTTTACTATGGGTGGGGCCGGTGGTGGCGTCGCCGACAATGAGGAAGAATTAGAGCAAATTACTTTACGCGGCTTTAAATTTAGCCGTATCGGCCAAGTGTTGATTGAACGCAGTGTCAAGGGCTGGAAAGAAATCGAATATGAAGTCATGCGTGACAGTATGGACAACTGTATTTCCGTCTGCAATATGGAAAACATTGACCCTGTCGGCATTCATACAGGCGATAGTATCGTGGTTGCCCCGAGCCAGACCTTAGCAGATAAAGAGTATCAAATGTTGCGCACTTCTGCTTTGAAAATCATTCGCGCCTTAGGCGTCGAGGGAGGCTGTAACGTTCAATACGCCCTCGATCCAGATAGTATGCAGTATTACCTAATTGAAGTAAACCCGCGGGTGAGTCGCTCTTCGGCATTGGCATCAAAAGCAACCGGTTACCCAATTGCAAAAGTTGCTACGCGCATTGCCCTTGGGTATACGCTTGATGAAATTGATAATGCCATCACTAATAAAACAAAAGCCTGCTTTGAGCCAGCCCTCGACTACATTGTGGTAAAATTACCCCGCTGGCCTTTCGACAAATTCCATTATGCTGACCGTTCTTTAGGCACTCAAATGAAGGCTACCGGTGAAGTCATGGCGATTGATCGCACTTTAGAATCTGCCTTATTAAAAGCGGTGCGTTCTTTAGATATCGGACTCAATGGACTTAATTTGCCAGGGCTCGGTCAGGTCAATGATACAGACCTGCAGATTATGCTAGTCAGCCCTGATGACCGCCGTTTGTTCGTTTTAGCTGAAGCTTTGAGACGTCATTATTCGGTTGAACGGTTACACAGACTTACCATGATCGACGAGTACTTCCTGTGGGCGATTGAACGTATTGTGGTCGCTGAGCAAGAACTCGTTAAATTTGGTTTGTCTCCGGGTTTATTAAAGAACCTAAAATCACTGGGGTTTTCTGACCGAGAGATTGCCTACTTTGCTGAAATGAAAGAAGCAGAAGTAAAGGCTATGCGCTTAGAACAGGACATTAAGCCAGTATATAAGATGGTGGACACCTGTGCAGGTGAATTTGAGGCGACGACGCCTTACTTCTATTCCACCTATGAAACCTATAATGAAGCAATCCCTACGGCGAACCGCAAGGTTTTGGTGCTGGGTTCTGGTCCGATTCGCATCGGTCAGGGGATAGAGTTTGATTACTGCAGTGTACATTCTGTTTGGGCTCTGAAAGAAGCGGGTTATGAGGCCTTGATAGTCAACAATAATCCTGAAACAGTTAGCACAGACTTTGACACATCGGATCGCTTATACTTTGAGCCGCTTACATTAGAGGATGTTATGAATATCATCGATGTGGAGCAGCCAGAAGGCGTGATTGTGCAATTCGGTGGACAAACTGCCATCAATTTGGCGCGACCTCTGCACGATGCTGGCGTCAATATTATTGGTACCTGCGTGAACAGCATAGACCTTGCCGAAGATCGCGATCGATTTATCAAATTACTTGAAGAAATCGGTGTTCCCTATCCACAAGGTGGCACCGCACGAGGTGTCGTTAAGGCGATAGAGATTGCCGAAGAAATTGGCTATCCAGTATTGGTCCGCCCTTCTTATGTATTGGGTGGTCGGGCGATGGAAGTCGTCTATAATCGCGATGAATTGACATCCTATATGAATATTGCAATAAAAGAAGTGCCAGACCAAACGATTTTGGTCGACAAATATGTTTTTGGTAAAGAAGTCGAAGTGGATGCCATTTGTGACGGTGATGTGGTCATAATTCCTGGGGTGATGGAACATATTGAGCGTGCTGGGGTTCACTCAGGCGATAGTATTGCCGTCTATCCTACACGCACCATTAGCGCAACCGTATTACAGAAAATTGAAACATACACCATCAAACTTGCTAAAGCAATCGGGATTAAAGGCTTGATGAATATCCAATATATCGTTAACGACGAAGACGTCTATGTCATCGAAGTGAACCCACGTTCTAGCCGCACCATCCCTTACCTCAGTAAGGTGACTGGGGTGCCAATGGTTAAACTGGCAACAAACGCCATTCTGGGAACATCTCTTAGAGACTTAGGGTATTCCAGTGGCATCATGCCCACCCAAGATCACTATGCCGTCAAAGTGCCCGTATTCTCCTTCTCAAAATTGTCTGATGTAGACACGCATTTAGGACCAGAGATGAAATCAACGGGTGAGGTTCTCGGTATTGACAAGAATTACTTCCATGCATTATATAAAGGGTTTGTCGGAGCAGGCTTAAATATTCCGCGTGAAGGCACGATATTGGCAACGATTGCCGATAAAGATAAAGCAGAACTCATGCCATTTATTGCCCAATTCGCAGATTTAGGCTTCCACATTGTCGCAACGGGAGGCACAGCGCTTGCGTTACAAGAAATGAATGTTCCCGTAACGAAGGTCAATAAAATTTCTGAAGGATGGCCTCATGTGATTGATTACATCCGCAATAACCGAGCGCAGCTCGTTATTAATACGCTTACCAAAGGGAAGTTATCAACTTCTGATGGATTTCAAATTAGACGAGCGGCCTCAGAGATGGATATTCCATGTCTCACTTCGCCTGACACAGCACTGGCGATTCTCGAGGTGCTCAGGCAGGTCAAAAATGGCGATAATGTTCAAGTAAAAGCTTTACAAGACTACGTGATTAAATAAGCAGCAGGTCGGGTCACCGGCTCAATCATAGGGGTAGGGGATTATGCGTATAGGTGAAATAAGTGCAATACGACTTTCAGCGCGTTTGCAAGCGGTTGCGGCGCTTATTCCCGCGTGTCAAATTTTATCCGATATTGGTACAGATCATGCTTTCCTGCCAATTTACTGCGTACAAAATGGCATTGCTGCACAGGTTATTGCTGGCGATATCGCTGAGGGCCCTTGTGCTCAAGCACGGCGTCAAGTTCAGAAATATCATTTATCGAACCAGATTCAGGTGCGGTGCGGTGCGGGATTAACGGTGCTCAGAATTGGTGAGGTGGATGGCATCACTATTACCGGTATGGGGGGTAGTACCATCACTAGCATCTTAGAAGCCTCGCCGGATCACGTCAATCAATTAAAGTTTATGGTGCTCCAACCACAAAGTGATTATGGAGACTTGCGCACGTGGTTACAGCAGCATAACTGGCGGATCAGTGCGGAGAAGCTCGTCATTGATAATGAAATCGGCTATCAAATTATTCTGGCTGAACCTGGTCGCATGGGGAAGCTGGATCATTTGGCTGCCTACTATGGGCCTCTAAATATCTGGGATGTTTCTCCAGAACTGCTTACGATATTAGAACAGGACCTGCAACACTATCAACGAATTAATTATGAAATGGCAAAGTCAGCGGACTGTGAAGTGAAGCAAAAGCAAATGAAGATAGCAGAATGGATCAAGTTAATTACCGATTATCTAACTCTAAATACTTAATCTAGAGTTCAAAGAAAGGGCGATACTTCAATGGATCATTATCAAAAGCTGTGGGAGTTACAACAACTTGACCATCAGATTGATCAATATCAGAAGGCCATTGCTGCAATCCATCGCACACCAGAACTGCTTAAATTAAATCTTGAAAAAAAAAGTGTAGAGCAACAGGCAATTGAAGAAGAGAATAAATTAGCAACACAAAAGAAGGACATGAGAAAAGCAGAATCGGATTTGAAGATTTTGAATGAACACTTGATCGAGATTGACCAGCAGATGTATTCAAATCAAAATAAAGGGCGTGAATTGCAGTATATAATGCAAGATAAAGATCACCACGTCGCGCTGGGCAAGCAGCTTGAAGATCAAATTATCGCGCTCATTGAACAAAGTGAGCAAACGCAGAGCACGCTTAAGCAGATAAAAAGTCAGATAGAGCTGAAGAAGAAGGAATGGATTACGCTGTGTGCAAAGCTTAACAGCGAGATTAAGCTAGTGGAAGTTGAATCACAGAAATATCATAATATTCGCGACAAATTGGCAGACCAGATTAATAAAAAGCTCTACAAAGAGTATCTTTTGAAAAAAGATCGTCTTAATGGGATGCTGGTGGCGACGGTTGATCAGAATCAAATATGTACAGGGTGTCATGTGTATCTTTCCCAACGTATTTATAAGGCTGTAGAAGCCAATAAAAAAGTGCGTTGCGAAGAATGTGGACGCTACTTGATTCATCAGGAAACCGTTGATAAGATTTGACTTGCATAAGAATCTATGATAGAGTTTGAATGCTTTAGATGCGGATTGAGTAATCGCGGATACAGTGCTGCAAAGCCGTATTCAGAGGAAAGTCCGGGCTCCATAGAGCAGGGTGCTTGGTAACGTCAAGTGGGGGAAACCCTAAGGAAAGTGCCACAGAAATATACCGCCGGCTTTAAGCCGGTAAGGATGGAACGGCGAGGTAAGAGCTCACCAGCATTTGGGCGATCAGATGGCTAGGTAAACCCCATCCGGAGCAAGACCTAATAGGAAGATGCTAAGGGCTGCTCGTCCATATCTTCGGGTTGGTCGCACGAAGTGGCAGGTGACTGTCACTCTAGATAGATGATTACTCACGACAGAACCCGGCTTATAGATCCGCTAAATAAAGCAAAATTCCGCTAATTAATATTGGCGGAATTTTTTAATCAAGGCTAAACCTATCGCGCCCGTTGATAGGGAAGCCAAAAAACCACCCGTTTTAGGGGTGGTTATGATTTGAGGTGGAGTTCGACAATGTCTTCATCATTGAGGATATAGTCCTTGGCTATTCTCTGCCCATCGAAGGTGGTAGGACCCCAAACCCGTGCATACTTGAGATTTTCTGCAAAATCCTTATGAATCCCAGTGGCCAGCTCAATAAGGGTTGTGCCTCTCGTCACGACAACCGGTTTGTTAAAGTTTGCGATCTTGCCAGGGGCCTTGGTGTAAATGCGCACAAGTTCTAAATAGTCAAAGATGGCCGAGAAAAGATCGCTGATGCCTGCCCCATCAAGGGCGCAGATTGGGTGGATCGGTAGGTTCAAATCGAATAGCTCACAGGCCTCATTAAGCAGTGTTAGCCGCTCAGAGGTGGAATCTAAATCGGCTTTGTTGGCAACGATAATAGCCTTACGGGTATTGGCATCAATAAATAAAGCATCCTCTGCCATTAGGTCATCTTGCATATCGGTCTCTTGGCTGATTGGTGAAATGACATGGATATGAGAATCGCGTAATTCAGTCGTAAGCATTTCAAGATCGCTTAGCAAATCATCACTGCTTAGATCCAGAAACAGTAGAATTAGCTCAGCAGTTCGTGTGAGATCAATCATCCAGCTCGGTTTACCCCGCACAAACGGTGGCAGGTCAATGATTTGATAATGAATATTACGAAAAGGGGCCATCCCTGGTATCGGATGCTGTGTGGTGTAAGGATAGGGGGCGACCTCTGCAGGCGCATTTGAGACTTGTGTGATAAAAGATGATTTTCCGCTATTAGCAGGACCGATGAGGATTAAGCGCCCTGCGCCCTGCTTATCAATCAGCCAAAAAGGCCGATGCTTGCCATGTTGCTGTTCTTTAGAGTTTTCATGTCGCAGCTTAGCCAATTGATGTTTGATATCGGCTTGCATTTTATCCGTGCCTTTATGTTTAGGAATGGTGCGGTACATGTCCTCTAAGGCTAAAATTCGCTCTTCTGTATTACTTGCAGCGTGGTATTTGTTGCGTGCCGCATGAAATTGGGGGGTTAAATTGGCAGGCATAAGTCATCACCCTCCTTTTTATCTTTATTAGACAATTCTCAAGTTAATCCTGCATATTTGGATCAAATGCGAACGATTTTCAGCTTCTGCACAGTGAATTGGACAATCGATCGCTGGCGCGTGTCGTTTGATCAAGAAGTGCAATGAATGGGTGTGACAGACGAATAGCCTCTAGGGAGCTAGGGTGTTATGGCAATTTAGAAATATAATAGCCTAAAATAACCTAATTGTGTTATAATTCTTGTTGTTAGTGGGTTGTCTGCATCTCCACACACTATTTTGGGGGAATTTAGACAATAGAACATGTATTTATGGAGGGAGCATCACTTGGAAGACCCTGGAAGTAGCTTGTTGGCAATGCTGTTATTGGTAGTTTTATTAGGACTATCGGCATTGTTTTCAGGCTCAGAAACAGCATTTTTTGGACTAAGTCCCTATCGATTAAGGGAATTAAGCGATGGAGGGCATAAAAAGGCTCAGCATGTAGCAGCTTTGTTGCGTCGTCCTGACAAATTATTAACAACACTTTTAGTAGGCAATACAGCTGTAAATATCGCATTTACCAGTTTAATGACTGTAAGTGTTTTGGCAATCACAGCAAACTATATATCCGATGAAGTAGGAAATCTGTTTGCAACGGTACTCATCACAGGATTGCTTTTAGTTTTTGGCGAAGTAACGCCTAAAGCTTTAGCAACTCATGATGCAGGTAAGTTTTCGTTTAGGGTTGTTCGTGTCGTGCAATGGATTGACATCCTTCTTAAACCGATCACTTGCTTAATCGACCTCATATCTTCTGTGATCTTGAAGATAATGGGTGTGGAAGCCGGTGGATTTAGAAATTCAATCGTGACCGAAGAAATTATCAAAACGGCTGTAACACTTGGTGAAGAGAGTGGTACGGTTGAAGAAGATGAGCGGACCATGATATACAATATTTTTCAAAGCACAGATATCCGCGTATCGGATGTCATGATTCCACGTCAGGCAATGACCTGTCTGGACGAAGAAGATTCTTTACGGCAAGCTGCCCTTGTCTTAGATGAAGAGGGTTTTTCGCGCTTACCGATTCGATCGATAAAATCTGGAAAAGAAGTGATTGTCGGTATCCTATATGCTAAAGATCTCTTAATTCCATTTAGATATAAACAATATAATATACCGGTGGCTAGCGTAATGCGGGCGCCTTATTTCTGTTTACCAAATATGAAGACCAATAAGTTATTAGCAGAGATGCGCCAGATCGGACGTCATCTTGCACTCGTTCAAACGAGTATGGGAGATATCGTGGGTTTAGTGACTTTGGAGGATTTGCTTGAAGAAATTGTCGGCGAAATTATGGACGAGCATGATTACGATGATATGATGGCAACTGAGAGGGGTGATCACGCATGAGTGCTTCGGTGATCATTCAAATTATTCTTTTCTTTTGCGCGTTTATTGCCCGCTCTTTCTTTGCAGGATCCGAGATTGCGTTTCTCTCCGTTGATCGCTTAGCTGTCCGCAATCGCGCACATAGCGGTCATCAAGAGTCCAAGCGTTTGGATATCCTTATTGGGGATATGCAAAGATTGATTTCTATTATTTTAATCGGCACCAATATTACAGGGACTATTGCGACCGTATTAGCAACGAGTATTACGATTGAATTAGGCTTATTTGGTGACAATGGTGTTTTGATTACGACAATTCTGATGATTACGACAGTTTTGATTTTTGGTGAGATTATCCCAAAGAATTACGCAGGTAAAAATGCGACCGTTTTATCATTGCGCTTAACGAAAACGATTGAGTTTTGCGGCAAAGTATTTGCACCGATTGTATTCCTGTTTACCAAGACGAATCAATTATTACTTGGTAAAGACGTCGTCAGTGACAATGGCGATATTGAGATGACTGAGGAGTCAATCAAAACCATGGTAACGATTGGTGAAGAAGAAGGCGATGTTGAAGAAAGTGAACGCGATATGATATATGGTGTATTCGATAGTACGGACACATTTGTGCGCGATATCATGATTCCGCGCGTCAATATGTCTTCGGCAGACATCGAGGATGGCCTCGGCAACATCATTGATATTATCATGGAAAGTGGCCATTCCCGCATTCCGATCTATGAAGATACGATTGACAATATCATTGGCATTATCAATGCGAAGGATGTTTTAGTACGGATGTTAAAGCCAGACGATATTGAAAAAGGGGATGTACGCGAACTCATGCGCGAACCCTATTTTGTTCCTGAAACCCGACTCGCTGGTGAACTTATGCACGAGCTACGCGAGCTGGGTGTACATGTGGCAATTGTGTTAGATGAATACGGCGGTACAGAAGGTCTGGTCACACTAGAAGATATCATCGAAGAAATTGTGGGGGATATCCACGATGAATATGACCAAGAGGAGCAACCCATGTTTGCAACAGAGGATGATGGGAGTTTCATGCTCGATCCACGTCTCAGTCTTGATCGGGTGGCAGATTTATTGGAAATTGATATTGATAGTGACGAGGTGGACACCCTTGCCGGTTTGATTTATGAATTTCTGGGGCGGGTCCCCACAGAGGGTGAAGAGCTGATTTTAGATGAGTTTGCTCTCTCAATAACCGTTGTCAGAGTTGATAGTCATAGAATTGAATGGGTAAGAGTTGTTAAATTAATCAATACAGACGAATTGAATATCTAATGAAGGGGCTCTTTACGAGCCCTTTTTTGGTAAAACACGATATATAAATATTTATTACGAACTAATTAAATATTATATTGCGTAATACACGTATATAAGATATAATTTATCTTGTTAATGTTCGTATAATTTCTGAATGTTAAAATTAAGACAATTAAACTTCAACTGGAGGGCTTGAGATGGAGAAACGCTTTAATGTTGACGGTGTATTTGGGATCAATGTGTTTAGTGACGCAGTCATGAGAGAGAGATTGCCTAAGAATATTTATCAGTTACTCCGCAAAACAATTGAGACAGGTTCAGTGCTTGATCAACATGTGGCCGATGTGACGGCGACGGTTATGAAGGATTGGGCTATGGAGAAAGGGGCTTCTCATTATTGTCACTGGTTCCAGCCGATGACCGGAATGACCGCCCAAAAGCACGAAGCATTCTTATCCCCGACATCGGATGGGGTGATGGCTCAATTCTCTGGCAAAGAACTCATCAAAGGTGAACCAGACGCATCTTCTTTCCCAAGTGGAGGCATTCGCTCTACTTTTGAAGCCCGTGGCTATACTGCCTGGGATTGCACATCTCCAGCATTTGTCAAGGAGGGCGTGCTGTGCATTCCAACAGCATTTTGCTCTTATTACGGGGATGCTTTAGATAAGAAAACCCCACTGCTGAAATCTATGGAAGTCCTATCAAAAGAAGCCATCAGAGTTTTGCAATTCTTCGGCGATGTAGAATGTGATAAAGTGGTTCCAAATGTCGGAGCAGAGCAAGAATACTTTCTAATCGATAAGAAGCATTATGATCTGCGTCCCGACTTAATATACAGTGGGAGAACGCTCTTTGGGGCGATGCCGCCTAAGGGTCAAGAGATGGATGATCATTATTTTGCAACGATTAAAGAGCGCGTTCAAAAATTTATGCGTGAGATTAATACCGAGTTGTGGAAATTAGGTGTGGCAGTCAAAACGGAACATAACGAAGTTGCTTTGGGGCAGTTTGAACTAGCACCCCTATACAGCACAACCAATGTAGCTACCGATCAGAATCAATTGGTAATGGATATCCTCACACGGACTGCTGAGCATCATGGTCTAATCTGCTTACTTCATGAAAAGCCGTTTGCCAACATGAATGGCTCGGGAAAACATGTCAACTGGTCTTTAAGTTGCAATGGGGAGAATCTCTTGGAGCCAGGGGATGAGCCACAGGATAATATTCGTTTTCTTTTATTCATGAGTGCAGTGATTAAAGCCGTGGATACCTATCCTGAACTGTTGAGACTATCGGCATCGGTGCCGGGCAATGACCAGCGCCTTGGGGCTGCAGAAGCACCGCCTGCGATTATTTCAGTTTTCTTGGGTTACCATTTGACCGAAATATTTGAGAATCTCGCAAGTGGTAATATTTATAACGGCAGCGAAAGCAATCGTCTAGATTTAGGTGTTCGAACGATTCCAGTGATTCCAGTTGATACAACGGATCGCAATCGCACGTCACCATTTGCTTTTACAGCGAATAAGTTTGAATTTAGAATGGTCGCATCTTCGATGTCAATTGCAGGGCCATGCACTGTGATTAATGCAATGGTGGCAGATTCTTTACGTGAATTTGCTGATCGTCTTGAGCAAAGTGATGATGTAGATACAGAGATTCTTAAGATTATCGGTGATGTCTATACCAAACATGGTCGAGTGATTTTCAATGGTGATGGTTACTCAAAAGATTGGGAAGAAGAAGCTGCCCGTAGGGGATTGCCTAGTATCGGATCGTTTATTGAATCCGTTCCTTATCTAATGGAAGAGAAGTCACTCCAACTCTTTGAGAAAACTCAGGTGTTGAGTAAAGGCGAACTGGAAGCACGCTATGAAATTCATGTAGAAAACTATATCAAGATCGCCCGTATTGAGGCTTTGAGCATGGTTGATCTCAGTGAGCGCTATATTATCCCGGCTGTGAATAGCTACGTCGCAAAATTGGCTGAAGCGGCCAAATCACTAGAGAAAGTTGCTCCAGAAGACTATAAGGTATGGCAAAATATGCAGATTAATCAAATCTGCAAGGAGTTAGTAAAAGTTATCAACAAAAAATGCGAGATCGAAGACTATTTAGAGAGTTCTAATCAAATGGGACATAGTTATGAACATGGTTATTTCTTGCGCTACACGGTTACTCCGGTGATGGGCGAATTGAGAGATTCCGTCGATAAACTGGAGAAGATGGTGAGTAAAGATACTTGGCCTTGGCCTGGCTACGACGACATATTATTCGCGTTGTAAGCTCCACAATTGGGAGATCTCAGCGTTATGGCCGTTTTTCGGCGACTTCAACGTACCAGATGTACGCCTCGTCTTGAAAAACGGCCATGCCTTGACCTCTCCACAATTCTGGAGCTTAGAGGCGAGTCAATAAGAAAAAAAACGGCGTTCCTCACAAGGAACTCCGTTTTGTTGTTTTAATTGCCTTATATAAATGGATATCGCCTATTACGAACACCTTTTAAAATAGCACCCTACCAAATTAGGTAATCTGAGCTCGCTCAGATTGTACATAGGGGTGCGGGAGCACACTGTGCTCCCCTACATAGTTTCTTCATTTGCGTAGCAACGTGTTGGTGTTTTTTCTGCATATCATGCTAACTGGTACAACCGTTTAACAACTGTTTAACAATCGCTCAACGTGCGCAGCACGCTTAACGGCGCATAGCGCCTATTAACTTCGTGTCCTTTGCGGTTTCAATCAATCGGAGACCCGCCGTGTTCCAAATATTCTACTCGCCAATTATACCCTGTTAAATTAGGTGCCGGAACTTGATGCGTAAACGGCATCAAGTGCTACGGCGTACATTAATGTTCGGGTCGGCACGAGGGCGACCCCTACTTTGGTGGGAGCTAATTATAGGGTGAGAGGATAATCGGGGA
>CAZVAO010000002.1:0-49334 GCA_964625175.1 uncultured Clostridiaceae bacterium | reverse complement strand
AAGATTCTTATATTTTACATCACCACTGGAAGGGGCTATAATTATAGATAAGATGATTTATAGCGCAACAAATAGATGAATCTATTGCTGAAGAATATATGACCTAGAGGAGATGATGGCGTGAAAAGGATAATTCCCTATATCGTTATGATTAGCTTGCTTTTAGCACCGTTTACACCCATTGTAAATGCCCGCTCTCTATCGAATGATGCTGATGATTATGGGGAGTTTCAACGGACCCAACCAACGGAAGAAAATCTTGAGACAGAGCCTACGAGCGAATATGTTGAATATGCGTTTCTATCACCAAGTAATAGATGGAATAAGTTGGTTCAGGGGGAGGCCCCAGCTCAGTTTTCCACCGTAAGCTATGAACTACAAGATCATGTCTTAATGGTTGGTCAGGAGGTAACCGCGAATATTGCCTCCAGAACTCAGCTGATCTCTGGAAGCACTATACAAAATCTGCGCCCGCGCTTTATCGTTGCCGAAGGCGGCTATGTTCCTATGGATATTTTGGATACTGCAGCTAGTCAGGCCGGACGACAGATTGATATAGGGACCATTGTGGTAGATGAGACTTCAGGAACAGCCTTTAAGGTTGTGGCACCTACTTCATTTGATGGCTTGCCTGATTTGGCTGATGGGGCAGAGGGCATCGATGAGCTTTGGGCGGTTGCAGAAGCACTGGATGGCACATATAGTATTACTAGACCTCAGCTTCACGAGGTCCTTAAGGATTTCAGCCTCGGCGGCACAAGCAATGATGGCGAGACTATTACGCTTACCCGAGGCAACATCACGGGCTTCGCTGAAAATGTGGAAAAGAATGTGGTTGATCCTTCTGGTTTTCAATTTCTGGCACTAGAAAACGACTACAATGATTTCGAATATCTTGACTCCCCGTTGGTATCCTTTAAGTTTGAGGATGAACAACTGGATGGGTGGCTAGAAGATGGTTCAAAGATCAAAATCGGTGTTACAGGAGGCATCGCTGTAGGAAACATGAGCCTGAATGCCAAGTATAGTGGCTTTAATGGCTATCGGATAGCACTTTCCATTGCAGAGGAAAGCTATCTGCATGTGGATATGAAGGCCATTGGCAAACAAGAGGTTAAGATTCCGATCATAGGGATCGGTGTAGACCTTGGGGTCGGCAGCATCTCTGGTGGTGTCTTTATTGTAGTTGGCTTAGATGGGAAAATGCGTCTTGAAATAGGTGCACGGGAATACGCAAAAGCATCCATTGGTGTTAAGGGCAGCACTAAATTATATATTCCGACAAGTGTTCATCCATTATATGGATTGGAGTCATTCAAGGGAGATGGCGATCTTGCCATGAGCGGTGCAATAAAGGGATACTTGAAATTTGGTCCTGAAATGGGGCTTGAAATATTCGGCTTTGACCTTGTAGGAGCAAGTGCCTATTTGGGAACGGGTGCTAACGTGCAGGAGGATGGTTATCTGCTGGACGTGGAGTTGTACGGCATCATGGAAGCTAAAGCTCATTTTGCAGGGGAAAGGTTTAACTTGATTAGTGCAAGGCCCACTATTGTGAAGCGGAAACAGGCAAGCACCGGGAACTATGTTGTTTCATTCATGGAGGTCTTCATCGTGCCATCTCGCGTAGGTGGAATTATTAAAGAACAATCTTCTGATCTCGATACGCCAGATATGCCAGTAGAAGGTATAGAGTACCGTATTCTTGTCGTGCCTGAAAATGAAACATTTAACCCTAATATCCCTGGAGATATAGATAAGTCGTCCATACGAAAATACCCTGCTACAGGCTATGACACCACGAATGCAGAGGGTGAGTTTTTCTATGAGGACGAAACGAATGAAATGCTTTACAACGGCGACAAGGTTTATCTTGAATTTAGAGATGCAGAAAATCATTATTTTTCCCAGCCGCAATCCCCAACATTTGAGTTCGAACGTATGGAAATATACAGTGCCGATTATTTTAACGACTTTGTGACAGGACAGGTCATGCCGATCCGCATCATTAACTGGGCTGCAACACCAGCGGATCCGCTAGAAGAGCAGTATGAAACCAGTTATTACAGTAATATGCCTGTGACCATCTCCCATCATGGCGTAGCAGTCATTATGACAGATGAAACAGGACAATTCGACACCAGGGTAAATATTCCAGAGAATGTTGTTAATAATTTAGACGTACAACCCCCCACACAGGGATCGCTTTATACAACTTTTCTCATTTCCATCAATCACAATGGTGCAGTAACGACAACGAATCGGTGGTTTGCTCCAACACTAACCATGACTTATAATCGCATCGTTGAAGAGGTCCCAAATTCCTTTAGCAGAAAAGAAGAGAATGGGAAGATCATCGATAGTGTGACATACAAGGAATACATCTGGTTTATGAATCCATACGGCACCCGCACTTTTACCGAGAATGAACTGATAGTGGATACCTGGGGGATCTCCTCTGTAGACGACCCTGCTCGAGGACACCCTTTGAATCCAAATTATAGCCTGCCTTATTTGGGAGGTGTTAATCCTGTTACGGTATCCGATCAAGACTCATACATCTTGACACCGGTGCTGGACATTAACGGAAATGAAACAGGAACATCGGTCCTTGCGAGAGAAATCACAGCAGAATGGGTCTGGCAGGCCCATAAGAACCCTGTGAAGATCACGAGCCCCGATCACGGAAATTATACAACCAACGGTGGGCAATTCCTTATTACCGCCTCAGGATATGCACCTTTCCTTTTTACATTGGAAGATGCACCAGCGGGTGTTAAATTGGGTATCGGAACCGATGATAAAGTATCCATGACGATTCCCGCGGGCTTGGCAGAAAAGGAATATCAATTCACCATAAGAGCCGAAGAGGATAGAAGCCGCACCCCGTCGTGGTTAAATACCACAGCCCAATTATTTAATCTTGTTAAAAACGATTATTATGAAGGGAATGATCCTTCTCCACCGGATGAACAGATGTTTACTTTGACGATCACCAAAGGCACAAATGTACCTGTGGAAGACCCTGAAGAGCCTGATCCCCCTCTAGTAGTGGAGCCACCTGAAGAGGAAGAACCCCCCACAGAAGAAGAACCACCAATAGAGGAAGATCCGCCCGTTGAGGTCTTGGTCCAACCTGAAATTTTAGTAGCGAGTCATGGATATGACTTCACTGTGATAGAGGGTGAAGAAAGTTCATCTGTTTTGGTAAAGGCAAGCGGTAGCACACCGATAAGTTGGTCTCTTATTTCGATAGATAGCGCCGTGCCAGACGGCGTGGCGATTGGGTCTTTATCTGGGGTGATGACGTTTAGCAAAACGATAGAAGCTGGCATTTACGAGTTTAGCATCAAAGCTGAAAATGAAGCAGGTTTTGATCTACAGGCGTGCAAGCTGATCGTAAAAGAGGCTGCTGTAGCTCCCGCAATTCTGGCCGAAGAGCATGGCTATGACTTTTCGAAATTTGACGATCGCAGGGACTTTAATATCCAAATAAGTGCAACGGGTAGCACCCCAATTGAGTGGTCACTGATGGCTACGAGGGGATACGAGATGCCCGTAGGAGTGACCATAAATTATAAAACAGGACTGCTGTCTATTAGTGGCCAGGTCGGAGAAGGTATCTATTATTTCACCATCAAAGCTGCAAATGAAGCAGGGTCAGACACGCAGGCCTGCAAGCTAACCGTGCAAAGGGCATTGCGCACAGCGCCGACCATTGTGATTGAAGATCATGGTTATGCTTTTTTAAGGACTGCCAGTGACAAGGATCTTGATGTTCAAATTAGTGCTACTGGATCTACCCCAATTGAATGGTCCATCATTCCGACCAGTGGATATAGACTCCCTGAGGGCATCACCATTGATGCTGAAACGGGTTTGCTTACCTTCCATGGTGGTATTGCAGTAGGGACCTACTATTTCACGATTAAGGCGGCGAATGCTGTCGGTTCGGATACACAGGAATGCTCTTTGGTCGTTAGGATAGGATTTGGCACTTTATCAACTGACAATGGTTTGAGTCTGCTGGCTGCACCGCTATCCCCCGATGATCAACCGACATTTTCCTTTTCCCAAGAAGAGCCCTTAGAATTTAAATTGCTTGCTGAAGAGATGCCGGCCATAACATCGTCAATAGTCATACGATGTGATGATGCTAGAGATGTCTATACGAATGACAGATTTATTTACAATGGTGCAAAATATATTCGTTGGGAGCCTTCCTTCAGAATAGGCGTAGAGGGTTCAACAACCATAAAGTATTTGTATGATTCAGCGCCGTGGTGCCTGAAATATCATTACAAAGACAGTTTCATCCCCTATAATGCGGCAGAAATCATAGCGCAGCTTGTAAAGGAGATTGCAGGAGAAATTCATATCAATAGTTCTGATTTTGGGATATTTAACGGAGAGCCTATCAATCGGCAAGATCTTGAAAGTGAATTCGACAATAAAATTGTGAATCCACTGGACAATCGTACTACTTATCTTGAATACGGAGCACTTTTAGAGGCTATGAATGTGCAGGGTAGGGGATCCTTTCTGGTGGAACTTGACGCGTATACAGGAGCGTTGGTCCCTGGTGATTATTTTATGGGCTTGATGAAAAATCCTAAAGCTGAACTGACCTTTCAGCAGGAGGGGGTAGGGATTACATTTACAGGGAATAGCGTGAAAAATGCCTCCGAGTACGACATGTTCAATTTCGAATATTCTCCTGAGGCTTTCCATGCGAGTGAGATTCTTGAAAAAATAGGGGCGGGAGGGGAAAACTTCACGTTTGCATTCCAGCACCATGGACAACTGCCAGGAATGGCGACCTTTACGATTGATACCGATATTACCGACGGAAGCCAAGTGAATGTATATCGATTCGATTCAGAGAACAGTCAATTCATTTTGATTGGGCAGGATTTATTGGTGGGCGCCGAAGGTGTGGTAACCTATAAAAACAATACGATGTCTGATTATTTGGTTACTACTAAGGAATTGCCAGAAGCGATGGTATCTGAAGTTGCAGATCTTCAGGGTGGAGAAGATGATGGATTCCTAGGTGTAATGATTCTGGGGCTAGTGGCAATACTAGCAATAATAACGCTGTATGTGGTTATTAATAGAAGGAGAAGTGTCGAATAACTGAGAATATAAAGCTGTTGACCCATTTTTCAAGAATCTCAGAGTGTACATTCAGACTCTTGAGCAATTGCATAGCCATGTACCGGACGATCACTTTATTATTAACAGAAAACGATTCTCATAGACGTGTTTTCCTTGGTGTAGTAAGCAAATAGAGTGATAGATATTTTTAAAGAACCCTTTCTTGCTATCTTTTCATATTTAGTATAAAAACTGCTTCATCTAGAATTAACTAAAAACTTGTGATAAAATCAACAGAGCTACCTGTATAGAATCTAAAGCTAATATAAATTACTATCTGTCAAATCATATGCTATTTATGTTAATGAAAGGGTATTGAGTATGAAACCGAATGTATACAAAGCAATTTATAACAATTTCCCCGCAGGCATTACAATAATTGATGAGAAAGGCGATTACTTAGCTGCGAATTCAGTGGCCTGTAACCTATTAGGATATAGTGAAAAAGAATTGCTCTGGATGAATTTCATGGACCTTATTTGTAATAAAAATCGTGCGTTGGTATTTGAAAAATTTAACCGTATGAAGCAGCTGGTACCGTATGATTACATTATTAATGTCAGAACAAAGTCTGGAGATGCCCGAGTACTTAATTGCCATGTATTTGCTATTGATGAAAACAAGTTTGCCAGCTGGTTTCAAGATGTTACTGACCGAATAAAGATCGAAAAAGACCAACAGAGTAAAAAACGCTATTTTGAATTAGCGAATGTTATTTTTCTTACGCTTGATACGCATGGTCTTGTTCAGGATATTAATAATAAAGGATGTGAATTATTAGGATATTCAAAAGAGGATATTTTAGGCAAAGATTGGTTTGTTAATTTTGTTTATCCAGATGATCTGGAAAGAGTTATTGATGCCTACTATACGACGGTAGATTCAGGCAATATTGAGAAAGCTGAGCATTTTGAGAATAGAATTTTGACAAAGGATTATGGCTATCGACAGATTTCCTGGCATAATAGTATAATAAAAAATGAGTTGGGAGAAGTAGACCTTATCATCAGTGTCGGAAATGATATTACAGATATTAGAAAAACACAAGAGACTTTGGTGGTGAGTGAAAGAAAATACCGATCTTTATTTGAAAACCCGGATATTGACATAGCCTATTACAGTCTTGATGGAAGAATTTTATCCCTAAACAGGAAAGCAGCTTGCGATTTGGGCGGGATACCAAGCGATTTTATAGGCAAATCAGTTTTTGATGTTGGTAAAAAGAAAAATGCTGATTTGACTTTGAAGCATATTAATGAAACATTAATGTCACAAGAATCTAAAAGATACGAGACGCTTATCCAGTTACCCAAGGGTCCCAGATGGTTTTTGAGTATTTACAGTAGAGCCGTAGATTTTCACGGTAACGTAACAGGAATCTATGTAGCAGCAATTGATATAACAAAGGAGAAAGAGCTCTCTGAAGAAAACAAGCAAGCCTAGTGCTATGGAATTGGAATTATGAAGGATTTAATCGATAAGCTCTTTTCTTACTTGTTAAAAGATCTTTAATATTTCCGTGTGCGTGCCAATGATGATATCCGGATACTCACCAAATGATAATCTAGTTCCACAAGACCCCTTGGTAGAAAAAGTTCATTTAGTTTTCAATAAAAACTGCCTACCAACAACGAGTTCGGCTCTTGCTAATGTTGTATGAATTTTTGAATTGACCTATATATAAAAAGCGAGCACACTAGAATTCTAGTGCGCTCACTATTTTTTAAGAAACGGGTAATCGATTACTGCTCAGGAATAACTACAGGTTCATCTACTGCAATAAAGCGGTTAGATTCGGCGATAGCATAGACAGCAAGGGTTGCATCTGTCAGGATTTCGATATGTTCATCCTGTACAAGTGGCAAGTCCTTAATATGGACAGTATCGCCAAGTTCTGCATCACTTAGGTCAATTTCAGCTTTGTCAATTAAGTACTTAGGTATTGTTTGGCTTTCAAAATGGTCCAAGAACGTTTGCAAGATTAATCCATCTCTCAAATTCGTGTTGCCTAAATAATGAATTGGAAAATTTTCTTTAATGTTCACACATATCGTTAAGGCCTGAAAATCGATGTGGATCGGTTGACGGGTCATTAAATCCCGTTGAAAATCTTTTACGATAGCAAGTACTTCTACTTTAATGATTTGAAGATATACACTCGATTCAATACTATTAGCCTTCAAGTGTTTAATTACCTCAACTTTGTCAAGTTCTAAAGCCTGATTATCGATGTGTTTCCCATATAATATAGCCGGTATCATATTGTTTTTTCTTAATGCTTTGGATTCTCTACTCCCGATTTGAGTGCTTACATTTGCATTCAATATTGATTTTGAAATCATAATTACACCTAAACTTACTAGTATCAATGCAACACAGTATCTAATCGTAACTCAAAATAGCATTAGATATAATTCAAATAAGCTTTAAGCCGATTCGAGCACTTGGTCAGACATTTTTTTGGGATTTTTGCTATGTCTTAGCGATTTGCTGTGGTGTGAATCTGTGTTACAATAGTGAAGGTGTATAATCTATATCATATATTACGAGGAGGGAATATTTATGTTAAAAACTGATATTTTTACACCTTCCCGCTTTACTGGGGAAGGCAGCATCACTTTACGAGGTAAGGAGATTCCTTATCATACTGTGAGTGAGGACAATGTTTTTTATGATGATGATGGAAAAGCAATTGCCTCGATTTTTTCTTACTCCTACTTCCGCTCAGATGTGGAAGATGTTAAAAATCGGCCTGTGTTATTTGGCTTCAACGGTGGACCGGGCACTTCTTCCATGATGGTGCACGTTGGTTTCTTAGGAACAAAGCGCGTTAAATATGCAGATGAGGTAGACGGTGATCCGATTCCGTTACCACCTTATGAGTCTACGGATAATGCCCAGTGTCTGCTTGATATCGCTGATCTAGTATTAATTGATCCAGTTGGAACTGGTTTTGGTCGTTTGCTCGATGAAACCAAAAAGGACCTCTTTTTCGGGATTGAACCAGACGCTGAATCAATCCTAACCTTTATTCAAATGTGGCTTGCTCGATACAATCGTTGGCAGAGTCCAAAGTACATGATGGGCGAGAGCTATGGATGTACGCGTGCCTCTACAGTTGCTGGTATGGGTTCTTCCACTGGTTCGGATCGTGCCTATAGCGTGACTTTTGATGGTATAATTATGGTTGGTAACACCGTAACTTTAGGCACTCACTTTGGTGATAAGTCGGAAATTTATCCAGCTGTTCTCGCATTTCCAACTTTTGCGGCGGTCAATTGGTATCACAATAAACCAGCGGATCAGACGGTCGAGGAATTTGTGGCCGAGGCGAAACAGTTTGCTGATACAGAGTATCTTTTAGCTTTATACAAAGGGAAAACCTTAGTTGGAGATGATCGCGAACATATTATCGAGCGCGTCATCTACTATACTGGTGTTTCTCGCGAATATTTGGAAAAACGTTCCTTGTTCTTGGAAAGCGTTGAGTCTCGCAGTCAGGTGGCACGAAATAAAGGTCGAGCCGTCTCCCGTCTAGACGGACGTTTAACCCGACCCTTACACGCATCTGGTCTGAGTGAAGAAAAATGGGGACCTCGTGATGATGGAGCTGTAGGTAAGTATAACGCCTTCTTCCAATCGGTACTCTGTGGTGAAGTTTTCCCACTGCTTGGCATAAAAGATTGGGACCGCAACTTTGTTAATTCGCATTCGTTATGGGCAAGTTGGAATAATGATATTAAAGGTCAGAACACGTCTGAAAGTTTGAGTTCAGCTATGCGCCGCACACCCACTATGCGCACCTTCTTTGTCAATGGCTGGTACGATATCTGTACTCAAATCGGAATTTTGTATTACACTTTAGACCATTCAGATTTGGATATGGATCGAGTTTTTGTCAAGGGTTATAAAGCTGGACATATGGCCTACCTTGGAGAAGAGAACATTCAAGAGGTTACTGACGATATGTATACCTTCATGACCGGTGGAAATCCAACGAAATAAATAATCAATTAGTAAAACCACTTCGCAAGAAGTGGTTTTACTACTATTCTGGTTAGGTGAGCAAAGAGGATATTTTAAATTAAAATGGGAATGTATAGGGATGCTACTTCACACGAACCATAATTTCATTGCGTCTGAACATTGGCAGTGTAAAAGGTGCGTTGTAAAAAGCAAGCATATAATTTGAGTCTATGATATAGCCTTTTTGCATTAACCAAGCACTTAATTTAGTCTTCATTATTTCTTCTGTTTTTTCGTTAGAGAAACCACTGTATTTGATGACAGCAAACTTTCCTTCGTTAAATTTCTTGATTTTAAGATTATTGTCATTGGGTTCTGGAACATTATCGCGATACTTAGCAGAGATGACAAAAGCCATTTTCTTCTTATCGCCACTGATTTCTTCAATGACTGGCACAGTCATTGATAGCTTTTGTTTTACTTTATTATTGTCGGAGATATAAGAAAACAAAGTACCAAAGCCTTGGTTAATTCTGGGGTCTTGATCATTATCGTATTCCACTATATAAAAGTCAGTATACTCTCGAATCTCAAATTCTGCTTCACTGATAATTACAGCATAGTCTGGCGTTTCGTATTTTGACATTGTGAGCTTCCTCTCTTACATGATTGATCGGGTGGGGATAGGGTATGATTGTTTAGTTGTTCGTTCGGTTCTCTATCATTCATCATAGCACTTCCGCTCATGTAAGACAATCAAACTGGGAGTTAGGCTCTAGAGGAAATATTGAATAGCAATGAGACATCAGATCACAATTATTTGCACACGAATCGTACAGGTCGTGAACGTATTGCCAATAATCGAATGGGGGCGTGTCACTTGTGATCAATATGTCTAAACGGCACACTCTTTTATTTTTTACAAAGGAAAACTCCTGTTTCTCTGGAATATAAGAAAAGAATGGTTGGCTGAAAGGAATGAACGTAATGTTAGCAATAATCGGAGCGAAAATACATACGATTAGCATGGGAAATATTGATCGCGGTGTTATTATTATTCGAGATGGCTTAATTGAAGCAGTTGGTGATCATACCCTTGAAATTCCAGTTGGGTGTGGAATTGTGGATGCTACTGGCGGTGAGATTACACCTGGTTTGATTGATGCCCACTCTCATATTGGTATTTTTGGTGAGGTGGGTGTGCCAGCGACGGCGGATGGTAATGAGATGATTCATCCAGTCACACCTGAGATTCGCGGACTCGACTCCTTCAATCCAGATGATCCGGCAATTCCACTGTCCTTACAAGGTGGTGTGACGACTGTATATACGGGTCCGGGCGGAGTCAATGTGGTTGGTGGAACTTGGTTTGCCATCAAAACGGATGGTCAAACGGCTTGCGATTTTGTTACGCCTTCGCGCGGTGCGATGAAATTTGCTTTAGGAGAGAATACCAAAAACCATTATAGTCTTGCTGCGCAGAAGCCGAAAACCCGCATGGGGGCCGCAGCAATCATGCGCAAAGCACTAATGAGCGCGCAGGACTATCTTGGAAAACGTGCACATGCCGAAGCAAAAAGGCTTCTGTTTGAGCGTGACTTGGGTTTAGAAGAATTGGCCAAGGTGCTTACGAGGGAATATGTGGCTAAAATTCACGCGCATCGTGCCGATGATATTATGACCGCTATTCGCATTTCTGAGGAGTTTGGATTGGATTACTCGATTGAGCACTGCACAGAAGGTTATATCATTGCCGATATTTTGGCTGAAAAGGGCTGTTTCTGCCTAATCGGCCCACTACAGATGGCACCGACCAAGCAGGAAGTGTGGGGCTTGAAGTTGGAGACCCCGGGAATCCTGAGCAGAGCTGGTGTGAAAGTGATTATCACGATGGATGGTGCTTCACCCGCTTCATCCAACACCAAATATCTGGCGCTGAATGCTGGTCTAGCCGTGCGATATGGGATGGATGAAGAAGAGGCTTTACGTGCGATTACTCTTAATCCAGCAGAATTAATGGGCATCGCTGACCGCCTCGGCAGTATTGAGCCCGGCAAGGAGGCGGATATAGTCATATATGATGGTCATCCGCTGAGTAATTTCACCAATGTCAAAGAAGTGTTTATCGCTGGAAAGTCGGTTTATAAGGTCTTATAATAACCGTAAGTGTGTCTCTCTGACCATTGGGGTCTGTCCCTTTTGGTCAGTTGTGTACCAAAAGGGACAGGCCCTAGTGGTCAGTTGTGTACCAAAAGGGACAGGTACTAGTGGTCAGGGTGTTCATTCAACGCGAGGTCTTGGTAGATTCAGTTATATATAATCTCCAGGATGGAGGACTCAAAAGGTTGCATATCAGTATAAGCATTAGAAGGATTAAGTGAGTTACTAATATAATTCATTTGTAACAAGGAATCTGTTGGTTGCTATGGAATAGTAAGAGGTAAACGATTTAGAGAAAGGGATGGTTAATATGTTAGCAATAGTCGGTGCAAAAGTACGCACCATTACCATGGGTGATATTGAAAACGGTATTATTTTAGTAAAAGATGGCTTGATTGAGGCGGTCGGCGATCGCACGATGGAGGTTCCAGCGGGTTATGAGATTATCGATGCTAGTGGCAAAGAGATTACACCAGGACTCATCGATGCGCATGCTCACATTGGAATTTTCGGTGAAGTCAAGGTACCAGCAACTGCCGATGGCAATGAAATGAGTCACCCTGTTACCCCAGAGGTGCGTGGCCTCGATTCATTTAATCCACAGGATCCAGCTATACCATTATCTTTGGCTGGTGGTGTGACGACTGTCTATACGGGCCCTGGCAGTGGCAATGTTGTAGGGGGCACTTGGTTTGCTATTAAAACATATGGAACAACTGTTTATGATATGGTGACACCTTCGCGCGGTGCTATGAAATTTGCTTTAGGTGAAAATCCTAAAAACGCCTATGGATCCCGCAAGATGGCTCCAATGACTCGAATGGGTAATGCGGCAGTAATGCGCCAAGCACTCATGAAGGCTCAGGATTATTTGCGTAAATGCAAGCATGCTGAGGCAGAAGGAAAGCCAATTGAGCGAGATCTCGGTATGGAAGAGCTTGCCAAAGTTCTAACTAAAGAGTATATGGCTAAAATCCACGCGCATCGTGCGGATGATATAATAACAGCGATTCGCATTGCAGAAGAATTTGACCTTGACTATTCCATCGAGCATTGTACTGAAGGGTATCATGTTGCAGATATTCTGGCTGAAAAGGGCTGTTTCTGTCTAATCGGGCCCTTGATTATCGGCCCTTATAAGCAAGAGATTTGGGATGTGCGTCTTTCCACGCCGGGCGTATTAGCCAAAGCAGGTGCTAAAGTAATTATCACAATGGATGCTGTTTCGCCATCCTCCCACACCAAATATCTAGCAATGAATGCGGGGCTTGCTATGCGATATGGCATGGATGAGGAAGACGCTTTTAAAGCAATCACAATTTATCCAGCTGAGTTGATGGGCATGCAAGATCGTATTGGTAGTATCGCAGCTGGGAAAGAAGCAGACTTGGTGATTTATGATGGTCATCCACTGAGTAACTTCACGAATGTTGAAGAAGTCTTTATTGCAGGTAAATCGGTTTATAAGAACGAATAGATCAATCAATTTGCTAGGCTGTGGTGATGAGGACATCGCTACGGCCTAGGTTAAAGAAACACCGGGGACGGTTCTTCGTGATTCAAAACTGAAACAGAGAGAACCGTCCCCAGTGTTTCATATTAGGAAGGCTATTGGGTATTTTTTAATTTTGGGGGGTTATGCTGTGTTGTTTCTAAGACGTCAGGATTTACAGAAATTAATTGTTTTACCAGAGCTGATCGAGAGCATCGAAAAAGCATTCATGATTTATGAGGCTGGGGATTTTGAGATGCCAGACCGCATTCACATTCACCGGCACGAGGATACGCTACTCTATATGCCGTGCTTCAGCGATTCGATTTTTGGCACTAAGATTATTACGGTTTTCCCTGACAATCCTCAGAAGGGTGCAGAGCCGATTCAAGGGATTATGCTCCTCAATGATGTTGCGACAGCAAAACCTTTAGCTATCATTGACGGTGCTGCTCTGACTGCTTATCGTACGGGAGCCGTCGGCGGAGTAGGCGTCAAGTATACGACACCCGTCTCTAGTCAATCGGTGGGCTTGGTAGGAGCAGGTGTTCAGGGCTATTACCAGTTGCTGATGGCCGCCCAAGTAAGGAATCTTAAACAGGTCAATATTTTCGACCCATACTCAAAGTCGCTTCCTGAATTTTGCAAACGGGTCCGAGAAGCGATACCTGGAGTAATGGTCATGGTATCACCGACAGTAGAGTCCATGATTAAGAATAGCGAAATCATCATTACGACGACCAACGCAGGTGAACCAGTATTACCGAATGATCAGGATTTGTTGCGCGGAAAACATATTATTGCGGTAGGTTCCTATAAGCCCCATATGCGTGAATTGCCTGAAGCGGTTTCGCGATTAGTTGAAATTGTCTACGTGGATACTGAATTTGGTGTGAAGGAGTCAGGTGACCTTTGTATCCCTCTGGAAAATGGCTGGATTAGGCCAGAGCAAATCAAAACATTCGGAAAGCTAGTTAATGGTGAGCTAAAAGTCCATGGTCAAACAACCTTATTCAAGACGGTAGGTATGGCACTATTTGATTTAGTTGTTGGCGAGCATATTTATCGTAGGGCCTGTAAATTGGGGATTGGCCAAGATATCGAATTTTAGCGCGTCTATGAAGTAATCAACAGACAGAGAACACTGCTCAAAAATCCTATATTTTTCTTTTATGCGACCATCATCCAATTTTCACAGCACACCAGGGGATTGTGGTCGTTTATTTCTGCTGTTTGCTTTCTAGAAGTATAGCTAAAAGTATAATTTTGCTAAATATAACGGATAAATATTTAATTTTTGATTAATTATGTTATATATTTCTTTGTTCTATTGTATACTATAGTATGTGTTTTTAAGTAACTTTGCTAAATAACTGCAGGTGTTAAAGGGAGGAAACAGCTTGAATACTGAGCATGATAATCAAAACAATCCACTCTTAGTGATTAGGAATAATTATGATACATTAACGAATACCCAAAAAAAAATCGCTGATTTACTATTGAACCATGGAGATCGGGTCTGTTTTATTTCTCTAAGGGAGTTTAGTGCGGAGGTTGGTGTGACCGCTGTTACGGTTATTCGATTTTGCAAAAAGCTAGGGTATGCGAACTACTCGAGTTTAAAAAAAGCGCTGCAATATTACATGAGATCGTTCATGGCCCCAACTAGAATAATTAAGACCAATGAGATTCAGGATATTCACCTAAATAGCAATGTTTTATTTGATCAGCTTGTTCAGAACGAACAGAAGCTTGTAAAACGGTCCCATGAAATGTTAAATCCGGAAAAAATTATTGAAGCATTAGCCCTGATCAAAGGGGCATCAAAAGTCTATGTTGCGGCAACAGGTGCTGCTCTAGCGGTTGCACAGTTCATGAGCACACGGCTACATTATTTTAATATTAACACAGAACTATTGAATTACTCTTGGAAGACAGTCAATCCTTCCCATTTGTCCTTAGTGCAGCCCGAAGATGTTTTCATCATATTCTCATTCCCCAACTATGGAAAGCAAATGGTGGACCTCATCGAATGTGTAAAAGCCTTAGGTGCTCAAGCAATAGGGATTACCGATAAACCGACATCGCCAATCGCAAATTATGCAGATCTTGTTTTGCTCTGCGATGTTCAAGGCCAGGTGCTCTCAAGTGCGATGACACCCGCTATGTCTTTGGCTTCAATCTTGTTAAGCTTCCTCGCCGTCGTGAACAAAGAGGAGATTGAGAACAACAATAATCGGTTAGCCTTTTTGCGACAGTATATTTCAAGTTATTAGGCTGGTCAGCAGAATATATAGGCATAAATCATATTTTGGCAGTAATGGATTCTTTGCTTTTGCAGAGGATCCCTTTTTAATTTTCCTTTTCAAAGGATTTGTACCTCTAAAAACGAATATATAAACAGGGTAATATTTAACATATTGTTTAATCAGATTTTAAGGAGGATGAAAAGAATGATGCACTTCAAGCAGCGTATTGATTGTATTGATGCCCACACAGGTGGCGAACCACTGCGGGTCGTCACATCTGGCTTTCCACCAATCCCCGGTAACACCATTCTGGCTAAACGTCAGTATGTATTAGAGCATTACGATCATTTGCGCAAGCTGATCATGCTAGAACCACGTGGGCACAGTGGCATGTATGGCTGTATCCTAGTAGATGCTGTTACAGAAGACGGAGACTTTGGTGTATTATTCACGCACAACAAGGGGCTCAGTTCAATGTGTGGTCATGGGATTATTGGCATTACTAAAGTGGTATTGGAAACTGGGATGATGATTGCCCATGAAGGAGTCAATATTGTCAAAATTGATACGCCCGCAGGTCGCGTCACCGCCTATGCTGATGTCAAAGATGGTGATGTTGAACGCGTCCGTTTCCAGAATGTCCCTTGCTTTGTTTACCGAGAAAATATTTCTTTCAAGGTTGATGTAATTGGAGATGTTGTCGCCGATGTCGTCTATTGTGGGGCATTCTATGTCTACCTAGATGTGGAAAAAGTAGGACTGACAGTCGAACCCTCTAACACGGAGCGCTTAGTTGAGATTGGCATGGAGATTAAGCATAAGGTCATGTCAGCTATGGCATTTAAGCATCCGACATCAGATGTCAATTGGCTCTATGGGACGATTTTTTTCGAAAAACCCTATGCGGAGGATCAAAAAATCATCACAAAAAATGTTTGTATCTTCGCGGATGGACAAGTAGATCGCTCTCCGACAGGAACGGGTACAGGCGGGCGTGTGGCATTGCATTACGCTAAAGGTGAATTCACGAAGGAAAATACCCTCATCAATAAGAGCATTATCGATACGGTGATGGAAGCAAAGATTGTAGAAACAGTTAAGGTTGGACATTATGATGCCGTCGTAGTCGAAGTATCTGGCACGGCTTATATTATGGGCTTCAATCAATTAGTACTTGATCCAAAGGATCCCTTGGCTCAAGGTTTCCGGATCATTGGCTCTTAATGAGGTGTTTCAATGAAGCCCATTAAAGTAATTGTTTCAGATCTAGATCATACGCTACTAAAAACAGACAAAACGATTTCTGATTTCACGATTCGTACGATTCGGGATTGTCAGAAACAAGGGATTTTATTTGGAATTGCTACTGCCCGTTCGGAGCGCTCTGCTAAAAGGCAGATAGAACAGATTAAACCAGACTTTATCATTTCGAGTGGCGGGGCACTAGCGAGAATGGGAGCTAAGATCATTTACGAACGCTCACTCTCGGAAGAAACTTCCAATGGTTTAATTAGAGATTGCTTGGAGGAAAATTCGATCGGAGAGATTACGGTAGAGACCTTAGACAATTATTATTGGAACTATGGCGAAGCGAGTCCAAGGGATCGAGATTATTTGCACGCCACCTACAGTGATTTTGAGAAACCCCTCAATAGCAAGACCTATAAAATAACTGTTGAGGTGTTTGATCCTAAAACTGCAAAGCGGCTTGTGGACAAATATCCAGAGTGTTCTTATCTGCAGTTTCGAGGTGAGTATTGGGGGCGATTTGCCCATCATCAAGCTGATAAAGTAGAGGCGGTTAAAGCGATTCTTGTCCATCTTGGTTATGATCGAACGCAACTTATTGTATTTGGTGATGATACAAATGATATCGAAATGCTCAAATACAGTGGCTTAGGCGTGGCAGTTGGCAATGCGATTGTTGAAGTAATCACCATAGCAGATTTTGTTACAAAAACGAATGATGAAGATGGTGTGGCCCAATTTCTCAATAATGAATTATTGCGAAGTGAGTGAGGAGTAACACATGTTAAAATTACAGAATAAAGTAGCAATTGTAACTGGAGGTGCTTCGGGGATCGGTAAAGCGATTGCCGAGGCGTATGCGCGTGAAGGGGCAAAGGTCGTTGTGGCGGACATTGTTGAAACACCGATTGAAGGTGGACAAACAGTGATGGATGTGATTAAAGGTTTTGGCGGTGAAGCTGTTTTTATCGAGACCGATGTTTCCAATTGGGAGCAAGTAGATCGACTCGTAACAAGGACTGTGGAGCATTTTGGTTCGGTCGATCTCTTAGTCAATAATGCAGCCTACATGGGCACAGGTTTGAAACTCACTGAAACAACCGAAGCCGAGTGGACGCGTTCCATTGACATCAATCTTAAAGGCGCTTTCTATTGCAGCAAGCGTGCTATTCAGCAGATGCTGACCCAAGATGTTGTTAATGAAGCTAGGGGAAGGATTGTCAACGTGACCTCCCAGCATGGGATGGTCGCAGCATTGAGTAACTTCTCATACGGCGTTAGTAAGAGCGGACTCGTGTATATGACGCGTCAGATTGCCGCTGATTATGCAGAGGATTTCATCATTTGCAATGCGGTCGCCCCAGGTCGAATTCTCACCGGTCGACCGACGACTGCTGAATCCATCGCCTACTCCCAGTCTAAAACACCCATGCCTCGCTTGGGCAAGCCAATAGATGTCGCTAAAGCAGCCGTATTTCTGGGGAGTGATCAGGCAACCTTTATTACAGGCGTAAACTTGATGGTTGATGGGGGCTGGACAACCCTATAACATTCTGATAATCGAAGGGCGCTTCTATACTATAGGTTTATCGTATTAAAGTGAATCTGATGAATTTTAGAATATGTGTGATATGCAGTTATATGACAATGAATGGAGAAATGAATGAAACGAATATTTTTTGGACTATTAGTAGTGGTTTTCTTGTTTGCTGCTTGCTCCCCAAAAGAAATGGGCAGTTCGGATCCTGTAACACCAGATCCACCAGAGCAGGTTATTACTGAACCTGAGGTGAAACCAGGGCCCGAAAAAGCGATTGTCTTTAAGGATCAGGTTTTAGAGCAAATTATTAGGCAAGAGCTTCAAATACCAGAGGGTGAGATCATGGCTACTGATCTGGCAGAATTAGATAGGCTCAACATAAACAATGAAGAAACACCAGTTTATGAGCTTGACGGCTTAGAGTATGCGGTGAATCTTTCAAGCTTCTCTTATCGCTACGGCACACTTAAATCGCTTGATCCAATCGCTGGATGTGAGAATCTTAATCATTTAATGTTCAATTATTCGACATTAGAGGAGGTTCCAATAGAATTTTCTACCCCACTACTAGACCGTGTTAATTTCACAGATACGAATGTCTCTGATTACGGGTTTTTGAAAAATTGTACTGCTGTTACCGACCTGCATATTTCGCAGTCGGGGCTCGAGTCCATTGAGTTTGTACGGGGAATGGACCGTTTGGAATCGTTTGATTTGAGCCGCAATAAGGTTGTGGACCTGTCTCCGCTTGAAAACAAAATGATGCTTAAAACAATTGTTTTGCAAACGAATGACGTGATGGATATTTCGGTTTTTGCCACTTGCAAGAGTTTGGAGTATGTGAATATATCATACAACCATATCGACAACATTGAGGTTTTAATTGCCTTACCGAATTTGGAGCAAGCTGTCGTTTATGAGGAAATTATGAATAAGATTATTCCAAAAGATCAATTCACCACTTTGATCAACAAGGGAGTGGCTGTCTCCTATCACCAATAAGGTACTCGCTTGAGACTGCTCGTTCAATTGAAGTTAATGAAAAAATGGCAAACCCTAGTGCCCTAAACAACACGCTCAAAGATCTCCCTAAGCCATAAACGCTAGTGGCAGTTTAAGCGGTAGTAATAACGCTGATGGATCAGATATTTAGGGGTTTTTGATAAAAAATGCCGCAAAGCAGAATAAAGATTCTGTTTTGCGGCACTATTTTTTATGAAACGATTCTATATCAAAGTCCCTTTGTCTCAATAAAATATAAAAAGAGACTGAGAACGGCGCTAAATGGAATCGTATAAAGAAGCGGATGGTGCTTCATTTTTGAGAATAAGGAGACCTCACTGAATTGGTCTTTAGCCACGATATTGGATTTCTTCAATCGTGAGTACTGGGCGGCAAAAATACCAGACCCCAGTGTTATTCCAATAAAGCCACCAATAAAACCATCAATATTGCCACTGCCAACCGAACCGGCAACTGTGCCCGGACAATAGCCTAATGTGGCCATACCGACTCCAAACAAGAGTCCGCCAATGATGGAGCTCTTGAGCGAACCGCCTTTCGGCTGTAACTTGATGGAACCCGAAGGCAAAACAACAGAAATTAGTAACATCGTTGTGATTACTGCAGATAGCATTACTTTAAGCACTGTAAAATCAGTTAAGAGGAGTTCGTTAATCATGACCTCATAGGTGGTAACACCACTTTTCTGTAGCAGAAAGCCAAATATAATCCCAAATAAGAGGCCTAATATGAGTTGGATACGTTTATTCATAATATCACCTCTAAAATCCAAAGATTATGCCAGCAGTTATAATGCCACCGATGAAAAAGCAGATTGCTGATACCCAACTAAGAACAGACAGCTGAGAAGTCCCACTGATTCCGTGACCACTGGTACATCCACCCGCTAATCGAGCACCAAAACCCATCACCACTCCTCCGAAAACGGCGACTAAAACGCGCGTAATCAGGCTAGATGAGAAGGTATCGCTCCATAATTTGGGGATGGTAATCACCTCAAAAGAGCCAGATAAATTGCTTGAAATAAAGGAGCCTATTATGATACCGAAAACCAACATCCAGCCCCAGTCGATTTTTGGTGTTTTAATCTGATAATAGGGGTTTTGATCCACTTTTTCCTTGTTGAAAAATCGCATAATCATGCCGCTTGTCTTCACGTATGAAGTAGAAGCGCCCAGAAATTTCTTGGAAATGATCAAAGTCGTAAAATTAAGAACGCCAATCAAAATACCAACAACATAAGGTGACCAGGTGACCTCCTTCAGGTAATCAATCATTAGGCCTCTCCTTTAATATAGGTTTCGTAACTTTTCATACCTCCTGCAACATTGTAAAGATTGTGGAAGCCTTTGGTTTTGAGAATGCTAGCCGCCATATTAGAACGATTACCTGAGTTGCATATTAGAATATAAATTTCTTCTGGGTCTAATTCAACATAGCGTTCTCGAACATCAGGTGATGGTAGGTTTGCGGCTCCAGGTATGTGGAATGCCGAATAAGCAAGTGGATCTTGAGTATCAATGAGGGTATAACCTTCCTCATTCATCATTTCCAAAGCATCACTCACATTAAGCTGATCGATAAAATCAACAGGGTGACCAGCGGATATCCATTTTTCGATGCCACCTTTGAGATAACCGATGGTTCGATCCAGCCCGACTCGATGTAGCCACATCATCGTTCCAAAAACATCCTCATCGTTCTCGGCAACCAATACAATATCCTTGTCATATGGAATGACCCAACCTGCAAAGACAGGTAGATTTCCGCTAAATGATATGTTAAGTGAATCAGGGATATGTGCTCCACCAAAAGCCATGTAGGATCTTACATCTAAAATTACAACATTTTCGTCTAAATATTTTTCATAAAATTCACCCACGCTGAACGCCTCAAGCGGAGGAAGTGAATCCAAAACAGTAGGACCCTGTCTGTTAAAGTCGCTACAGAGCGCAAAATGGTCTGGAACACCGGGCATATCTTTTGTTAAAGCGGAAATGAAGTCGTTCTTGTCCTTGATATTAAGTGCAGAATTAAATCGTTTCTCGTAACCAATCGTCGAGCGATACTTGGCACCCATGGCTTTACCACATAGCGACCCTGCTCCATGGGCAGGATAAACCTCACAATAATCAGGTAAACTCATGAGTTTCTGCAAGCTAATGAAGAGTTTATCCGCTAATTCTTCTTTAATTTCAGGGAATAAATCAGGACGACCGACATCTCCAACAAAAAGGGTATCGCCTGTAAATACCCCTATAGGTTGTTCGGATCTTGGCAAATCATAAACAACATAACTGACATGCTCTGGGGTGTGACCAGGTGTTTCGAGCACCGAGAATTTTATGGTCTCCAGTACAAATGAGTCACCCTCCTCAACTTCAACGGCTGGGAACGTAACCCCCGCAGACTTTGGCATATAAATTGTTGCCCCTGTTTCTTTTGCTAAGTCCATATGCCCGGAAACAAAGTCGGCATGTAAATGGGTTTGTATAATGTGCGTAATCTTAAGGTCTCTCGTGTAGGCTTCCTCCAAGTATTGATCAATATCTCTGCTTGGATCAATAATGGCACACGTGGTTTTATCAGCCACCAAATAGGAACTGTGGGCAATTTTTTCGACAAAAAAATGTTTTATTAGCATGCTAATCTCCTTTATTCTTTAGATTTCATTAAGCGGCTGTCGACGAGATTCTTAAAGTTTATAGCGATGGTGTAAGACCATTATCTAGTAATCCGAAGGACGACAACTCCCTTCTTGATGACTGATATCGCTTTTAGGTTCTGCTAACGTGCCAACTGATCCGTTTATTTAGTCAAGCAGCGATACCCCTTGAGTTTGAAGAAATGCTTCATGCGCGATGAGCCCTTCGACAATCGTTTTTACATGGTCGGCGAATTCTTCATTAAGGGCTTCGCGGGAGGATGTGAGTTCTTCGCGATTCACTGCTCTGGCAAAGGCTTTGTCCTTCATTTTTTTCTTAACGGATTTAGCACTTAATCCCTCTAATCGGGTTGGACGCATTAAGGCGACTGCAATGATGAAGCTGGCCATTTCGTCTACAGCATGAAGACATTGACTTACTTTCGTGTTGCGCTCTGGTAGGTTTTCTTTAGACCCATGGGAGAGGATTGTATTAATAAAATCTTCATCAAAACCGTGTCCCTCAAGTAATTCAGGTCCGCGTAGGGGATGCTCGGTAGGATACTTCTCAAAATCGATATCATGGAGTAGTCCAATCAAGCCCCAACGCTCTTCATCTTCACCATACTTGCGAGCATAGGCGCGCATGGCAGCTTCAACCGCCATAGAATGGCGCAGAACGCGTTGGGTTTCAACATGTTGCTGTAATAGGCTGAGTGCTTCATTTCGATTCATAATGATTCTCCTTAAATTCAACTATTAGTTAGATTATACGTATAATTTGTTGCTAAGGCAATATAAAGCTTAAATATTACCACTATGGCACGAGAGCAGTAGCACCATTTACCTGTATTTCAGTTTGAAAGGTAACACTTCGGATTTGGAGCTGTTTCCAAAATTCAAGGGCATCTTCTGCAGGGATCAGAACAGGTTTTCCATCGGTCGGTTGAAGCGGATAGAGCTCAATCCCTTGGATGCCGCTTTCATTGATTGTGACTACAGGTGCAAAGGTTGTTCGACGGGCTTCATTTGTGGGCGGGAAGATAAAGTTGCCTAAACTGTAGAAAATGACACCCTCCTGATAGCGTTCAATTCCTTGGGCGACGTGAGGGTGATGGCCGACAACAATTGAAGCACCACTATCAATGAGTTGATGGGCAAGCGTCTGTTGTTGCACCGTTGTATTGTAGCTGCGTTCGACGCCCCAATGGAGTGATACAACGACAAAGTCGACTTGGGCACTTAGCTCATGGATATCCGCTTGAATGCTGTCATCAATCATCTGCACCCCCGAAGCAGAATCGGAACCCCGCCATAAAGCTCTATGGATTGGTGGTATAATCGTCTCATCAAGGTAGGCGAGAAGCCCAATAGTGTAACCGTCATGTTCAATAATTGTGGCTGGAGCTCGCTCACTCTGTGCAGGTTTATAGCCGATTATTTCGATGCCTGCATCAGAGCAGTAACTTACCGTGTCATCCAGGGCCACCGCACCGTAATCTAAAGCGTGATTATTGGCTAAACACACCGCATCGATATTGCCTGCCTGTAAAACCTTGACCATAGCGGGGTCTGCTCGAAATCGATAGGTTTTATGAGCAATTTCTGTGCCTCGTGTTGAGAAGGGGGCTTCAATATTAGCGATGATAAGACGATCCTCAGCCATCAGCTGCGATGGTAACTGATCATAGGCATAGCTAGGAGCCTGGTTATCGAAGTGATTCGGGAGCTCTGTGAGCAAGATATCCCCAAATAAGCTCAGTTGCATTTCTTCGGCTTTGCCAACTTCAATCGTCGCTTGAAAGGAGTCTTGGGCAGGGATCCCCCACTCATGGCGATAGCCTTTCGCAATGGAGAGGTGGTAAATCTGATTATAATCCCAGCCTTTCTGAGGTATTATGGTCAAGAGCCGCTGGTCATATTTCCAAGAAAAATCAATCTCTGGCTCGATTACAATGTTTTCAATAACGGTTTCTGGTATGATATTATGTGTAAATGCGATTGTGATTGTCTGCTGATCGTCGTGAATAGTGCTACTAGGAGAACAGTCACGCACTTGAGGAATAAGGCTTATATAGGCCAGGATCAAAACAATTGATAGGATCATGAGGATGAATAGAGCGAGTTTTCTCATAGGCTTAGCCTTTCATGTCGGAATGTACCCATTATATCGCATTTGGATATTGTGACAAAGCCTCAGCGCTGGATTAGTAAAAGAAATGTAGAGTTGCGCAGCGATTAGAGATGTTTGTTAATATTGTGATTGATACTGAGAGGAAAGATGGTATGGCTACGATTTGCAAGATTTGCGGTTATCCGACCAGACAATTTTTGGATCCCCAATTTAATATGTATTACGATTATTGCGAGCATTGTGAATTTATTGCCCGCGATGATTGCGTATTGCTCGATGCTTTTACAGAAAAGAAAGAATACGACCAACATCAAAACTCCTATGAGAACGAGGGTTATGTGCAGATGTTTCGTGACTTCCTTGATTGTGCAATGGTTCCTTTTGCCAGTGGGGGTAAACTGGCGTTAGATTTTGGCAGTGGACCTACGCCCGTATTGGCGGAGGTGCTGACAAGAGAATTTGACTATCAGGTTGATATCTATGACCTATATTATGCGCCAGAGCGGGTTTTTGAGGGTAAAACCTATGATGTGATTACCGTGACGGAGGTTATTGAACATCTCCTCGATCCACTAGCCTATTTTAAACTGTTTAAATCGCTTCTCAAGAAAAATGGGGTACTCTGTATGATGACCCTCTTCCATCCGCAATCCGATGTCGCCTTTAACGATTGGCATTATCGGCGAGAGCGTACCCATATATCCTATTTCACACCGCTGACTATGCAGGTGGTCGCGGAAATTCTTGGATTAGAACTCTGCTTTCATGATGATCACCGTTGTTGTACGTTTCAATTCCCCCTTGAAGACTAATGCGAGTAGTCTGTATTAAAAATCAATTATTGCAAAGTGGCAGGGTTTTAGCTTTTTCCATCGAAATAGCGCTAAGAGATACTTAATTATAAAGGAGTATGAATAATGAGCGATTACCAAGTTACACCAGCTATTAAACAAGTTTTTGCGGATCTTTTACAGGAGACCGTTGTACGGCAGGGAATGGCCTTTATTGAAAAGGATCAGGATTTAACCCTGCAAGAGCAAAAAGAGATGGTTGTGATTGAAGCACCGACATTCCATGAAGAAAAGCGCTCTCAGGATTATGCAGAACGTTTCAAGGCTTTGGGTTTGACAGACGTCCATATTGATGCCTATGGCAATGTTCTAGGCACACGAAAAGGAACGGGGAAGGGCCCGACTATCTTACTCGAAGCCCATTTGGATACGGTTTTTGACTTTGGTACGGATGTTACACCTGTAGAGAAAGACGGTAAGATTTATGCACCAGGGATTTGTGATGATACGCGAGGTCTTGCGGCTAACCTCTCTGTTCTTCGAGCACTGCAGGAGTCTGGTATTGAAACGGTTGGCGATTTGATTTTTGCAGGCACTGTTGCAGAAGAAGGACTCGGTGGCATGCAGGGGATGCGTAAGCTTCTAGAGCAGCATCCAGAGATTGATGCGACGGTTTCGATCGACGGTGGTGGTATCGAAAAAGTGGTTTACGAAGCGACAGGAATCTGCAATTATGATGTAACCTATCATGGGCCAGGGGGTCATGCCTACGGCGCCTTTGGTCTACCTAGTCCTTTACAAGCGGCTGGCCGAGCAATTGCCAAACTCAGTGACATGCGTCCACCTAAATCACCAAAAACAACCTTTACTGTATCATTGTTTGAAGGAGGACACCAGATTCATGCAATTGCGATGAAGGCGAACTTTAAGATTAATATGCGATCGGATAATCAAGCCGAACTTGATCAATTACAAGAGCAAGCGATTGCTTGCTTTGAAGCAGGAGCTAAAGAAGAAAATGCGCGTTGGGATAGCGATGCCGTTACCGTTGAGTATCAACGCATTCTCAATGTACCTGCAGGATCACAAGATGTGAACAGCACGATTGTACAAGCTGCATGGGTAGCAACTGAATGTGTTGGAGTGGATCCTATTCTAGCCAAGGGAGGCTGCACAAACACCAATCAGCCCGTGCATATGGGCATTCCAGCGGTCACATTACCCCGTGGCGGAAATGAGGGTGGGATTCACAGTCTAGCTGAATGGTTTGATCCAGAAGGTGTGTATCGGGCTTCCCAGAAATCTTTCTTACTCTTGCTTGCTTTGGCAGGGATGAAAGATGTAAACGAACCGCTGATTACTACAAAATAGAGCTTCTAGTGCTCTAATTGAGAATCCTCGCTTGAATTTATATGGTGAATAGGATAAAGGAGATGTTGAATTGCATTCAACATCTCCTATTTATTTCGTTTGAATGATGAATAAGCGTTATATTTATATTGATTGTGCTATACTTATAAATAATAATTAGGATAAACGAAAAGTGAATGATACAGTTCTGTTTATGCGTAAGCGGTGACCTAATACCAATCGGCAAGTAGCAAATAGGATGATTTACAAAACATGACTAATACACAGGTTAGAAAGGAGGTGGGTGAATTGAATAAGAACGGTTTACATCTTCTTTTTTGGGCTATTGTCGCAATTTTGTTGTACAGTTTAACGCATATTAATTTTAATGTTTTTCATCTTACAATTGAAATCTTAATTATTATTGCAGGCACTTTAATTTTTATGGTATCTAGAATATCACATGGCAATCAAACATATGCATTGACCCGGGGTTTTGGCAATGGCTTATTTGCGGTTTCATTTATGGTCCTTCTACATGCGCTTACCTATGAGGGAATGAATGTTTTTATAGGATATGATACGAATTTACCCACCCAGTTGTGGATTGCGCTTAATATCGTATTAGTATTGAATGTGCTCCTATTTACAATATTAGGGGATAAAACGATTAAGTGGTGGAAGCTATTTGGTTTTTTCACAGCCCTCGGTGGCATTTTAACATGGCTGTGTTTTGCTCGAATCTTCCCAGATTGCTATGTCAAGGGAGTTGGGATTACCCCTTTTAAAAAGATCATGGAGTATCTATTCATTGCAATTTACCTTTTTAGTTTGGGTATTCTTTATAAACGCAAGCAAATCATGCCAAGGGCCAGCTTGTACGTGAATGTAGCTGTAATCTTTTTATTATCGCTCTCTGGTTTTGTCTTCACACTCTATAGTAATGTAGATGGTTTGATTTCTTTCATGGGCCATTACTTGCGACTTTTAGCCTTTGGTCTATTACTTTATTATTCGATTATGGATAATATTATGAACCCCTATAATAAACTCTATAAGAATCTCATAGCGAGTGAGCAACAGTTCCGAACTATGTTTGAGGGTAACAACGCTGTGATGCTACTGATCAACCCAAAAAATGGTGCGATTATTCTAGCGAATCCAGCAGCCAGTGATTTTTATGGCTGGTCAGAAGAGGAGTTTAAGCAAAAGAAAATATACGATATTAATTTAAAATCAGATCAAGAGATTGATGAGGATATGCAGCGGGCGCTTAATGGAGATCGAGAGCGGTTTTACTTTCGTCATCAAACAGCCTCTGGAGACATTCGTGATGTCATTGTGGATAGCAGCCCGGTTAGTATTGATGGCGAAAAAGTCCTGTATTCGATTATTTCGGATCATACAGACCGTTTAAAAGCAGAGAACTCACTGAAAGAAAGCGAGAATAACTTCAAACTGATGTTTGAGGATGCCCCGCTTCCTTATCAATCGCTTAATGAGGATGGCGATTTCATCACGATTAACAATGCATGGCTCGAGATGATGGGTTATGAAAGGGAAGAGGTCATTGGAGAGTCGTTCAGTAAGTTCATTTGCCCCAATTTTAGTCAACAATTCAAAACCAACTTTCCATATTTTAAGGAGCGTGGAGAAATTGGCACGGTCTTTGAAATGCCAACAAAAGCGGGCAAAATACTAGCGGTTCATTTTCAAGGTCGAATTAGCTATAATGCGGACGGCAGTTTTCGGCAAACGCACTGTATTCTGCGCGATATCACCGAAAGTCTTGAGTCTCAGAGACGGCTGAGCGAAAGCGAATTAAAGCACAAGGCCCTGATTGCCAATATTTCAGACGTTATTGGAATTTTAGATACTGATTTTCGCGTCAAATACATCAGTGAAAATATTACTGCTTTATTTGACTGGCATACTGAGGATCTTCTTGGGGATATATTCTTTGGGACTGTTTATCCTGGTGATTTAGAGAGGGTTCAAGAATGGTTTGAAGTGATACTTAATAACTCTGGCAAAATAAGCACGACTGAATTTCGTTATTTGTGTAAGGACAATTCCTATAAGTACATTCAGCTGACGGCTAGAAATATGGATGATGATCCAATTATCGATGGTATTTTGATTAACTATTCGGATATTACAGATCGGAAAAAGCTAGAAGATGAACGGGAAACGACGCAGGCAATCCTCGTCAATCATCAAAAACTGGAGTCAATTGGCACTTTGGCCAGTGGCGTTGCGCATGAGATTAACAATCCCATCAATGGGATTATGAATTATAGTCAGATTATATTAGACACCGACTGTGAGGATCAGGAGATTATTGAGAGTGCCACACAGATTATTCGCGAGACGAAAAGAGTTTCGATTATTGTCAAAAATCTATTAGAATTCTCTAGGCAAAATACGAAGCACTACCAAAAACACGCCATTAAAGAAGTGATTGATCGAACCCTATCATTAGTTAGGACGCTCATAAAACGGGATCAAATTGCTCTGGAAGTAGAGATTGATGATGATCTTCCTGAGATCAACTGCATTGGTGAACAGATTCAGCAAGTGTTAATGAACTTAATTATCAATGCAAAGGATGCTTTAAATGATAAATACCCAGATTATAACCCAGACAAACGCATTATCATCCGCTGTATGAATGTCGAAGATACGGAAGGACAATGGGTTCGAGTTGCTGTAGAAGACTTTGGCAATGGAATACCTGCTGAAATAAAAGATCGGATCTTTGATCCATTTTATACAACAAAAGAACGACACAAAGGTACGGGACTGGGCTTATCCATTAGCTATGGTATTATCAATGAGCACGATGGTCGTATTTCCTTTGAATCTGAAATTGGTCAGAATACCATTTTCTATTTTGATTTGCCCATAGATACCGAATAATCATTAACTATGAATTAGGAAAGCCTGACAAGATCATTTCTCGTCAGGCTTTTTAAGTTAATACAATTGCAATACAAGGGCTAAAGGGTTAATGTTTCGATATCCTGAATAAATGCATTGACGACAGCTTCTGGGGTCGCCCAAGAGGTAACGATTCGTACAGCCGTATGATCCGCATCGATGATTTCATTGGCATAAAACCCGTATTTCTCATGGAGCTTCTCAATCATAGTGTTTGGCAATATTGGGAAGAATAGATTGGCCTGCGGGGTTCCAAGAAAATTGTAACCTAACTCTGCCATTCGATCGCTAATTTTGAAGGCCATCTTGTTGGCATGTTTAGCTAAATCAAAAAGCAAATCATCCTTAAAGAGCTCTCTGAATTGAATCCCGAGGAGGCGTCCCTTGGCCAATAGGGCACCACGTTGCTTCATCATATACCGGAAATCAGCTTGTAGTGCCGGGTTATTAATCACAATTGCTTCGCCCAAAAGGGCACCATTTTTTGTTCCACCAATATAGAAAACATCAACTAAATCTTTTAAATCGCTCATTTGGAGATTGGTGGCACGGGAACAGAGTGCAGATCCGAGACGCGCACCATCCATGAACAAATAGAGGCCGAGTTCATTACAGGTTTCTCTTAGTGCAAGGAGATCCTCTTTAGTGTAAATGGTACCAATTTCGGTGGCATTCGAAATATAAGCTAATTTCGGTTTAACCATATGCTCATCAGGGTGACCATTAACGACAGATCGAATCAAATCAGGTGTTAATTTCCCATCTGCACTAGGGGCGACACAGACCTTGTGGCCCGTTGCTTCAATGGCGCCAGTTTCGTGAACGTTGATGTGTCCAGTCTCTACAGCGATGACGGACTCATGGGGCCGCAAAATGGTAGAAATGACAATGAGGTTAGCTTGAGTGCCCCCTGAGACAAAGTGGATATCCGCTGAGGTCGATGCCATAGATTTAAGAATTAATTCGCGGGCCTCTTGACAGTAGAGATCTTCACCATAACCATCTTGTTGTATGAGATTGGTGGATACTATGGCTTCGAGAATGCGTGGATGAGCACCTTCACTATAATCATTTTTAAAACTATATTTCATTGGGAAAATCCTCTCGTTAAATTTTACCTATAGTATAACATAGTTAGTAGCTAGTCGTTAGGTAGTAGTTAGGTGATGGGCGATGGTTTTATATTTGCAGGCAAGAATAGTCAAGCGATGGTCAAACAATAGCCAAGCAGTTGTCAAGCGATTGTAGGACCGGTTCTGCAATAAGCAGATATTATTCATTGCGCTCATATGATATACAGTGCCTCACCATATATTCTGAGGACTACCACGTATAAAGCACCTTTGGGCCCTTCGTGTTCTTCGTGGTAAAAATGATGATAATGCCTATTCAAAGATTACATACTCTAATTGAATATCCAATGGTTCTCGGGAATATATTTTAGTGTCAATTTCCTGGGCAAGTTGACAACCCATAACAGCATAAAAAGCTTGTGATTCCAAAGAGGGATGGGTGCTGAGGTATAGTTTTGCAACCCCCTGTTTTCGAGACTGCTCCACACAAAGCTGAAAGAGCCGTCTGCCGATCCCATGTCCCCGATAGTTGCTGCTTACATGGAAGTAAACCATTTCCTGGTATTGTTTTTGGGAACCAAAGCGCTCACCGTTGATACTTGCGAAAGCGACCAAATCGGTATTGTCATATCCTCCGATGGCAAATCCACCACTAGTAATCGCCTGGCGTAATGAAGTAATGACTTTTGCTTTTTTTGCATTGTCCCATTCGTCACGAAAATAGATTTCTTTAAGTTGATAACAGCTCGCTAGTGTGGCGCCTCGGGGATAGTTTCTGAGTGGTTGCTTATTAGGGTACCAAACCCTTGTTGTCTCTTGAAAACGGTTAAAGTGAGATAGGCAATTGAGCGTTAAGTCTGCTAATGTTAGCGTTTTGAATTGAATATTGGTCTCAGGCACGATCTTCACCTTCTTATAATGGACTATTTTGATTATATCATAGTGAATATCGCTTTGAATGGATAGGTTGATCATCTGGCAATATGCTATAATATAAGGGAGTATTAGAGGAGGGATTTAATGGCAGGAATATTTACACCCTTGTGCCTCAAAGGGAAGTTAATTGCGAATCGAATTGTATTTCCACCGATGGTTTCTTCATTTTTAAAGGAAGATGAAACGGGTAGTGGTTTAATAAACGACTGGCGACAGCAGCATTACCAACGGATTACTGCAGGCGGTTCGGGAATTATTATTGTTGAAGCCTTAGCCGTTAGTGCTACAGGCATGCTGAGTGCCACTCAGCTCGGCATTTGGGATGATCAACAGATCGATCAACTGCGGCTGATTGTGGAGAATGCACATAAACATGGAAGTAAGGTTCTGGTGCAGATTATGCATGCAGGGCTAAAAACAGTTGGAATAGAGCCGTGTGATGTGATTGCCCCTTCGGATTATCAGGTGGATCAGCGTCGTGCCCGGGCAATGGTTGATACTGATTTTAAACGTGTGCAACATGATTTTGTACAAGCAACCAAACGGGTGATTAAAGCGGGTGCCGATGGGGTAGAATTGCATGGTGCCCATGGCTATTTGCTCAATCAGTTTGTCGCGCCTTCCGTTAATAAACGCAAAGACCAATATGGCGGAAGCCTTGAGAATCGCCTGCGCTTTACGGCAGAGATTGTGGAAGAATTGAAGCGTTATATTCCTCAAGATTTTATTATTGGCTATCGGATGGGAGGCAATGAACCAACCGTAGCAGATGGTATAGCGATTGCCCAGCAGCTTGAAGCAATAGGAATCGATATCCTACACGTGTCTTATGGATTTGAGCGTTTTGACCAGCCGGAGAAGCCTAAGGATTTCCCTTACAGTAAACCCGTTTATTATGGATCGGAAATTAAGAAACAGGTGGGAATCCCCGTTATTGTGGTACAGGATATTCGGACCATGGCAGATGCTACGGCCATCATTGAAGGTGGGTTGGCGGATTTTGTTGCCATGGGGCGTGCTCAGGTTGCAGACTATAATTTTGTCAATAAGCTCAAGGCGAATATTGAGCCAATCAGCTGTTTGGTTTGTAAGGGTGGGTGTCGAATTGCGAAACACCGGTGCCCTAGGCATATGCAGCAAGAATTTCTATAATTAAAGAGGGTTTGTTTCATCTTTGCGTAAATCATTATTATAGAAGATAGGTGCGCCCACTAAGTTATAGAGATCCATGTTATTGGAATAATTTGAAGAGTCGATTAATCTGAATCCTGTTGTGGATCAGAATAATTGCATTTAAAAATGAAAGAGAGGTGTTCTTGATGCCAAATAAACTAAGTTTGACTGTTACAAAAGTTACTGCTGCACGTGAAGATCAAGTGTTTGATTACCGCTCTCCATTAGAGTTTTCTCCAGAGGTACAAAAGATTAGTGAATTGATCGAAAAGGATCCAAACAACGGGAACCTTTGGATGAACAAAGGACTTGCACTTTCTAAACAGAAACTCTATCGTGAAGCGATTGATGCCTTTTCGATGGCTATTTCCTTGAATCCATTTGAGGGCTTATATTATCGCCATCGAGGTCATCGCTACCTGAGTATTTACCACTTTCGACAAGGTGTTGCCGATTTAGAATTAGCTTCACGACTTGACCCTACTAACTGGGCGATCTGGTACCATCTCGGGTTGGCCTATTTGCTAATTGGAGATTACCAACGTGCTGAAACGGCCTATCGTGCCTGTTATGAAATGACTGAGCCGGAGAATGACTCATATGCTGCGATCGTCAATTGGCGCTACTTGAATTTAATGAATCTTGGGCGTGAAGAAGAAGCACAGGAAATCTTGCAAGGTGTTACAGCTGACATGGAATTTGGTGAAAATTTCGTGTATCAAGATATGATTTTAGTGTATAAGGGAGAGAAATCTCCGGAAGAAGTATTAAAAATTGCAGAGGATTATCGCTTCGCTGATTTAGAGCTATCTACTAAAGGCTATGGGATTTATAAGCATTACCTTTTCACTGGACAAGAAGAGAAGGCAGAAGAGTTATTAAAAGCTATTGTGATGTTAGAAGGCGAGAATTGGTCAGCATTTGGCCGTCTAGCCGCCCACAGCGCTTTCTACGGCACAAAATTATAGTGGATCAAGTGGGGCGAACATAGGCAACAGTACTTATAGTAACTGACCATAATAATAAGGAGCTTTAAGGATTGTAAGGAAGCGTTATTCTTTGCATCTTTGGGGCTCTTTGTGATCATATGTCTCCTAATTGAAACACCGGGGACGGTTCTTTTTGTTTCACTTTCGAAACAGCAATAACCGTCCCCGATGTTTCAGCATCACAGGTGTAAAGCACATACAAAAAAGCAGATCTATATACGCCGATCTGCTCTTAGTGATTTGTGTAGAATTTACAAATTGATATTTGCACGTCGCAGTGGCATTGACATGCAACGCGGGCCGCCACGACCGCGGATTAATTCGGAGTCTGCAATAGCGATGACCTTAAGGCCATTTTGCTGTAAAACATGGTTAGAAGCTTGGTTGCGTTGATAGGTCACCACGACACCCGGTGCTATGGCCAAAGTGTTAGTACTATCATTCCATTGTTCGCGAGCAGCTGTAATCGGGTTGCCGCCACCGCTCCTAATAAATGTGATGTGATCAATTCCCAGTGATTTTTCAAGGCTGACCCGCAATGAATCCGTGAGAGATCTGCAATTAAGTGTTTGATTAGGACCGCGTGTAATACTATAAAGATGAATCAGGGGTTCTATGCCGGGGTAGACTGTAAACTTATCATAATCAATCATTGTGAAGACCGTGTCGAGATGCATAAAGGATCGGGCATTCGGAATATCCACAACCAATACTTCTTGTAAATCCGAATTTACGACAAACGACTTGCGTGCTAAATCCTCTATTGCAGCGGGTGATGTGCGCTGACTGCAGCCAACTGCGATAACTGAAGGGCTCAAAATTAAGATATCGCCACCTTCAATGCTGCAATCATTCCGGAAATGGTGCACATTTGGCAGTTCTTTATGAGTAAAAAGCGGATGCGTTTGATAAATATGTTGCATTAAGATGCTTTCACGAAAACGTGCCTGAGAAAACATAGTGCTAATACTAATTGTTTTTCCTATGACAACGGCTGGGTCACGCATAAAATAGAGATTTGGCAAAGGGTTAAGAAGATAGGGTTCTGCTGATTTAACATAATCAGAAAGCGTAAATTTGCGTTTAATATGGTTTATCTCAGATTTGTGAAGACCGGCGATCAAATATTCACTTAACTTTTGGGGTGTTTGATCTCTTAAGAATTCGTGTAGTAAGGCCTCTAGATAAGGGCTGTGAATACTCGAATTTGCTAGGACATCGTCAAGAAGTTGTCGTTTGACAGTCTCATTAAGCAAAATATCTTGGAGCAAATCCAAAACATAAATGACTTCGGAGCCATGTTCCCGCAAGACATCTGCAAACGCATCATGCTCTACCTTCATTTGTTGTACCCAGGGAATATCATCAAAGAGAGAGATTGTGAGATTGGCTGGGGTGAGGCGCTCTAATTCTAAACCCGGGCGATGCAATAGGACGGCCTCTAATTTGCCAATTTCTGATGTGACATTAATATGTGAGGTCATAAGTGAGCTCCTTAATAATAATCTGTAATTTGTAAGTTTTCATCAATACAATTATATCATCCACAAGGTTTGCTAACAATTTAATTGTATAAATGGATACAATTACATATTAATGCATATACAATCGACTATGCACTGCATTTAAGGGGGTTGAATAGCAAATTGGTGGCTCATTAGAGCAAACAATTGTATAATTAAGCATAGTTTACGTGTTCATGCGAATCAGCTACTGTGTTTTTATTATATAAAGTGAATCATTGGTTCGTGTAATCTAGTGATGATTTGTAGGAACTTTGCCATTTAAGCAGGAAGATCATAATGGATTACGAATTTAAAACGTATCAAACAAGAAGATTATGGAAAAAATTGAGATAGAGGTGAAAGTATGCGCATCATACATACTGGTGATTGGCACTTAGGGAAACTGGTACATGGCTTACATATGACGGAGGATCAGGTCTTTGCCTTAGATCGCCTAATTGAACTAATTGCAGAGGAAAAACCCGATGTTCTGCTCATCAGCGGAGATATCTATGACCGAGCAATCCCTCCAGTTGAGGCAATTAATTTATTGAACAGTGTACTTAGTCGCATACTCCTAGAGTATCATTGCAAAATTATCATCATAGCCGGTAATCATGATAATCCAGAACGTTTAGCCTTTGGGAATCAAATCCTCCGCAATCAAGGTCTATTCATCTGTGGTGACTTGCAATTTCCATTTGAACCGATTGTGCTTGAAGATGCTTTCGGGCCCGTTCATTTCTATCCTTTACCCTACCTTGATCCGGTACTAATTCGAATGATACTGGATGATCAGCGTGTTGTGGATCATGATTCAGCGACAAAAGCAGTGCTAGAGCGTATCAAGCCACAGTTAATCGCTGGTCAGCGCCATATTTGCCTGGCACATGGGTTTGTGGTCGGCAGCAGTGTGTTAGCGCGTAGTGATTCAGAAAGAATGCTGTCGGTAGGGGGGAGTGAGGCGGTGCAGGCAGAATACTTTGCCGATTTTGATTATGTGGCCCTCGGGCACCTCCACCAGCCTCAGAATGTCACCGCTAAAATTCGCTATGCCGGCTCTCTCTTGAAATACTCGTTTTCGGAAGCCTATCAACACAAATCTGTTACGATTCTTGACTTAGACGCGAACGGTCTTGCCGAGCTACGTTCATTTGAATTGAGTGTACAGCATGATATGAGGATTGTGACCGATAGCATCGCTAACCTATTAACCGCTGAGCAGGTGCTTAGTGAGGATTACATAGCCGTTAAGCTTACGGATAAGGGTGAGATTATTGATGCGATGAGCAGGTTGCGTGCGGTTTACCCGAACATTCTCCACATTGAACAAATCGAACGCGAACGCGAAGCTGGCCAAGACCAGAGCAGTGCTAACGTGGATTCTCTGGAAAAACAACCCTTGGAATTGTTTAAGGAGTTTTACGAAAATGTCAGTGGAGATTGTTTTGATAAGGTCAAACTAGAAGGTGTACGCACAATTCTAGAAGGTCTAATGCGGGAAAGGCGGGAGAAATAATGCGTCCACTTGAATTAACGATGCAAGCGTTTGGGCCTTTCGCACAAACGGAGACAATCGATTTCTCGGAGCTGTATCGCCATCAACTATTCCTGATTAGTGGCCCAACCGGATCAGGGAAAACAACTATTTTTGATGCGATTTCCTATGCATTATTCGGCGAAAACAGTGGTGAGTACCGTGATATTATGAACGTGCGCAGTCACTTCGCGGCGGCAGATTTGTTGACGCAGGTGATCCTAAAATTTGATTATAGTGGTCAAATATATACAGTTGAACGGACACCAAATCAACTGAGACCCGCCAAATATAGCGATAAAATGGTGGTTCACAAGCCCCAGGCTGTTTTATATAAAGATGACCAAGAGGTTATGGCAAGCGGTGTTACGGCTGTAAATGAGTCGATCAGACAACTATTGGGGGTTGATTCTCAACAATTCAAGCAGATCATCATGCTCCCTCAAGGGGATTTTAAGCGGTTACTGTTAGCCAAGAGCGAAGAGCGGGCGCGCGTGTTAGGGATGCTACTCAATACAATCTTCTTTAAGGAGATAGAGAACAATTTAAAACTCAAAGCCCGAGATTTGAAATCCATTTTAGACCGGGATATGACTGAACGCGATGTATTAATCAAGCAGTTGTTGTGGTTAGAGCAATCATCGGATGAGGTGAGCTCTCCCACTCAAATTCTAAATAGAGCAAGGGTCCAAATCGCAGAAGACTTAGCGGATTTGAAGCAGGTTTCACGACAATTAGTGACAGAACAAGAGCATTTAAAGAGTATTTTTGCCCAACAACAGCAAGCGAAACAAATGAATGATAGAATTGAGCGGCAAAAGAATGTTCAGCTAAAAATTGATTTAATGGCCAAAGAAGAGCCTCAGGTGGTCGGGTGGCGTTCAGAACTTGCATACGCTCAGCAAGCCCAATTGATACAGCCCCTTTTGGAGAATATCGAGCAAAACACCAAAGATCTGACAGAGGTCAACCAGACAATAGACGCTAAGCGTTGTTTAGATGAAATAATGACTGCAAATGTTGCGCGAGCGAAAAAGGCTTTCGAAGAGGCCCTTGCACAACAGCCTCGCATAGATGGTTTACAGCAAGAGATCCAAGCGTTAGAGGGCTATCGCCATCTTGTTACTAGCTTACAAAAGCATAAATGGGAGCTAAAAAATGCACTGGCATTAAAAGATACCCTAGATCAGAATCTAGCCAGGCAAATAGAGTGTATTGGCGAATTTACAGCGCAACAGAAAGAGATTGCGGCACAAATCGAGCAGCTCAACGATCCGAGAATCAGAGCAGCCCAATTAGAGCAGACTTTTTTTGAACAGAAATCACGTTTAGCAGAGTATGCTTCTGCAGAGGGTGTTCTCAAAGCCTTGATTGCGCTTGAAGATGAAATAACAGTAGCTCATAGCAATTTCGCTGTTGCTCAAGAAAAGGCGGCCTTGTGCATTCGGAATCATGATGACCTTGTACGGCGTTTTTACCAGGGTCAAGCGGTACATTTAGCCGAAGGCCTGGTCGAGGGGCAGCCTTGTCCAGTTTGCGGTTCCCTTCATCATGTGAATCCGGCGCAGGCCAGTGGTGAAGACATTACAGAACAGCAAATCGAAACGAGTAAACAGCAATACCAAGAGGCGCAAGCAACAGAACAAGATTGCAAATACAAAGTGCAACTTCTTATGGAGAATCAAAAACATCAATTAAGTTTGTGGGAGCGGCATCGGGAGAATTTAGGAATCAATTTCTCGTATGATAGCATTGCATCCATGATGGTCTTGTTTCTGAATACAAAGCAGTGTTTTCAAGCGGGGTTTATTGAGCTTGAGAAACAACGCACCCAAGTTGCTATAGATATTGAACGACTAGTGGCCTTAAAAGCAGATTTAGTCACCGTAACGGATGGATTGGCTCAAGCAACTGCAAAAAAACAAACCGCGGAAGTAGAGCTCAAGGGAAAATCAACAGAAGTTGCGAATCATCAAGCCCAAATTGTGGATTTAGAGGGCAAGTTAACAGATGATCTGAGAACCATCGAGCAGCTTGAAGAACGCATTAAGTCTCTTTCTGATGAGCGTCGAATGCTTAATGATGATTTACAACAGAAACAAAAGCAGCTCGTGGAATTCCAAAAAGAATTAATCGCGATCCAAACGGAAGTTAGGGAGCTCCATAAACAACGTGCTAAATTACAGGAGCAAGAGAATCTGCTAAACGAAAAATTTAGCGAACAGCTGTTAGCGAAGGGGTTTTCTGATCGCGCTGCTTTCACATTAGCACAGCGCAGCGCAATAAAAATAGTGGAACTGCAAACGAAAATTAGAGAATTCGAGGATAGCTGGAGTTTATTAAATCGTGAATTGCAGACCCTTAAGGCAGATATTGCAGATTTTCAGTATACAGATCTAACTGTGTTCACTGGGCAGATCTCCGCTCAGCAACAAAAGTTGGATGATTTGCAGCAGGCCTTCAATGACTATGACCGTCGCATCAAGCGCAATAAGGGATTAGTGGCAGATATTGAAAAAATCTCGCAGAAAATTGGCGTCCAAGAGGCAGAGTATCAGGTATTCTCCCAATTATCGAAGGTTGCAAGTGGGGCCAATCAATATAATATTTCGCTAGAACGCTATGTGCTGGCTGTGTACTTGGATGAGATTTTACTAAAAGGGAACCAACGCCTCCGTCAAATGACCAACCAGCGTTACCGCCTTCAGAGGGATCTTGGTGTGGATGATAAGCGTAAGAGTGGGGGGTTGGAACTTTCCGTGCATGATGCTTATACGGGCACCACACGCCCTGTTAATACGCTGTCGGGTGGAGAGAGTTTTAAAGCAGCCCTAGCTCTGGCACTAGGTTTGGCAGATGTGGTGCAGGCTCGCTCTGGCGGCGTTCGGCTCGAGACCATGTTTATCGATGAAGGTTTCGGAACACTGGATGCGGAATCGCTGGATGGAGCTATTAATTGTTTGCTGGAATTACAGGCAAGTGGTCGTTTGGTGGGGGTTATTTCCCATGTGGCAGAACTAAAGGAGCGTATCAGTGCGCAAATTGAGGTGAATGCTGCAACGACGGGGAGTACCATCACGATGCGTACTTTGTAGGGTTTTAGGTTTAGGATTTAGTTGTTAGTGTTTAGCTGTTTTGGTTAGGGTAAACAAGCCTCCTTAATATTTACGAGGAGCCTTTTGTACTAAACTTGGCATCAGCACTCATTCATGCAACCTAGCAAACGACACAGAGCAATACCGTCTTTCTCTTTGTGCCCTTTGTGGTTCAACAGTGGTTAGCAGTTAGTGTTTAGCGGTTCGGGGCAAGGAAGAAATCATCCAAGAAAAATCTTCGTAGATTCACTAGCTTTATAACAAGGAGTATTGCTTGCCAATATTTCCAAACCTACTAAACTGTCATTCTGAGGAGCAAAGCGACGTGAGAATCTTGTGTAATAAGCCAGCTATATTTAGTTTTATCTACCATGATTGTGATGATGGCCGGCTAGGACTCTTTAGAAAGCGTTTCGTGGCTCCTCATCGGTAGCTTTTTTAACAGGCTAAAGTTTGAGTTGAGATTTCCCGAGCTTGCCCTGTAGCAGAACTCGTCGCGTAAGCGCTCCTTAAGACTGCGTGCAGGTCAAGTGCATTAAACAGCCGCGAAGCGGATATTCAACCATGTTCCAAAATCGCATGGCGATTATTGAACTAATTTTCTTAAACGTAATGCGATAGCCACTCTCAGCCCTCTTTGTCCTCATTCAATTAAGTAAATTGCCGCACTAAAAAACCTCTTACATGCACATGTAGGAGGTTTTAATATAATGATTATTTGCGTCGGCGCCCCTTGGAGCCACCTGTCTTGTTTTTGCTACGGCGAACTTTGCTCTTTTTAGGCTTCGCTTTATAGGGTCGCTTGGAGGCTGGTTTCTTCTTTGGTTCCGATTTCTCTTTGATTACCCGTAATGAATTCGTTTCCGGAACCCCGCTAATGGCGATTTTGCGAATCGGTATGTCAAAAGCAATCCCTTTTTCAATATTACGCAGATTAATGCTGTCCTTCGGGGTGACGAAGGTGCAAGCATAACCGTTTTTACCAGCACGTCCAGTGCGCCCGATGCGGTGGATATACCACTTCGTATCTTCCGCAATATCATAACTGTAAACGTGAGTGACCCCGTCGATGTCTAGCCCTCGTGCAGCCAAATCGGTTGCAATCAGATATTGGATTTCAGCATCGCGGAACTTTGTCATGATGCGTTCGCGTTGAACTTGAGACAAATCACCGTGTAATGCCTCACAATTGTAACCCATTTCATGGAGCTTCTCATCTAATGCGATGGTTCGTTTCTTGGTGCGGCAGAACACGATGGCCATGTATGGATTATGGCTATCGATGACTTGCTTAAAGTCATCAAATTTTGTTTCATCTGTTGTCTCGATTGCTAGTTGTTGAATATTCGCCAAAGGCACTTGATCCTTTTTAACAGAAATGTATTGGGGCTTACGCATGTATGTTTTAGCTAAACTCTTGATCTTTTGTCCGATGGTTGCAGAGAAACAGAGGGTCTGGCGATGTTTGGGGGCTTGCGCCATAATCGCTTCCATATCGCCTAAGAAGCCCATGTGGAGCATTTGGTCTGCTTCATCAAGCACCAGAATTCTCAGATTACTCAGATTAATCGTGCCCTTCTGCATATGATCCATCAATCGCCCTGGTGTGGCTACAATTAGATGCACTTGATTGCGCAATTTATGCAGTTGCGTCTCGATGTTTTTGCCACCATAAACCGCGAGAATATTAAGCGGTTTGGTTTGAGCTAATTTTTCGGCCTCTGCTGTAATTTGGATAGCGAGTTCTCGTGTAGGTGTTACAATTAGCGCTTGGACATGCTCGGTATTGAGACTGACTCTGTCAAATAGGGGCAATAGGAATGCCAGGGTTTTCCCTGTCCCCGTTTCTGCCTCCGCAATGACATCTTTACCCTTGAGCAGTAAAGGAATCGTCTGCTCTTGAATGGGTGTGGGAACCGTAATCCCCTGTTTATCTAAATTAGCAATAAATGCTGCGCTTATGCCTAGTTTGCGAAAGTCACTCATGTTTATCTCCCCTTCATCTGGAAACCTTGTTATCCAATCAGTCCCCTAAGTATAACAAATATTTCATAAATACTAAAGCCAGCGCTGATTTAGAGCGACTGGCTTTAATAACTCACATATTATAGACGAATTAACGGTTTTACGCAATAGGAGCAATGGTCACCGATTGCGTTATAAAGTGATTATTCTTGAGCCCAGAGGATATCAAGCTCTGCTAATTTCGCTGTAGTGGGAACGCCTTTTTGATCCCAGCCCATCAACGTATAATAGGCGAGGCGCGCATCATCGGCCTCATCTTGATTTAGCTTGACACCTTTGAGAGGGCCTTCACCAAGTAGTGGTTCATAGAAGCGCTTAGGCAGGTAATCATCTTTGTCAGAAAAGCCTTCTCGCAGATTGAAGAGACGAGTTAAGGTGACGATGCGATCCATAGTCTGCATAATCTCGAGGGCAGACGTGTTCCATCCAGTAGCAGCCTTGAAGGCTTTAATGGTCTCTTCAGGCGTCCAAGGAACGAACTGGCAGAGTTCTGCACTGTTTGAGAAATAACGCCAGTTTGCGGCAACGCGTAGCATATGAGCCTTTTCTGCATCAAGCTGATTCGCTGGCAGAGGTTTGCTGAGGCCTAATGGGAACATATTCTCCAGACCTGGGCCCATTTTAGTATAGGCGGTATCATGGAGATTGTGGCAGTGGTCAGCACCAGTGGGGCTGACTTGATAGCCAATACCCAAGCCAGGTTTCATGCGTGGTTCGTGCATCGGAAGGGCTTGTCCTTTGACTTCCATGGCGTAATCTAGGGCATTTCCTCCTATTGCAAGCGCTGCACTACGGTTTCCTTCTGCAAGGATCTTACCAAAACCCTCTCGCTTAGCAATCTTCTCAATCATAGCGACCATTGCCGCGCCGTTACCGAAGCGCAATTCTAAACCATCGGTATCTTTAGTCGTGATTAAGCCGTTTTCAAAGCATTCCATGGCAAACGAAATCGTAACACCAGTAGAAATGGTATCGAGTCCTAGTGAATTGCAAAGCTCATTCCCCTTACAGACAGCTTGCAAATCACTGACACCACAACAGGATCCTAGGGCCCCTAATGTTTCATATTCGGGACCGCCATAAGCAGGGTCTACTTTGTAGCGATCATCGACTTTTACAACGCGTTTGCAATTAATCGAGCACATATAGCAACCTTCACGGTCAACCAAATAGGTTTCATTCATATGCTCACCAGAAATTTGGTAGGCGTCTTCAAAGCTGCCTTCGCGGAAATTCCGGGTAGGCAATCCACCTGCGGCGTTATTGCTTAGGACTATACCCGTGGTGCCAAACTCAGTTTGGCGGGCGCGTTTTGTCGGGATATCTGCTGCCATTTTCTTATTCAATTCGAGAATGGTGTCTCGGTCAGCTAACTGAGGTGGGCGCTTGCCTCGAATTCCAACCGCACGCAACTTCTTCGATCCCATAACTGCTCCGAGACCACAGCGACCATAGAAGTGGGTTAAATCATTGATAATATTTGAGACCTTAACTAAGTTCTCTCCAGCAACGCCTATTTGAGCCACACGGGTAAACTTATCGTCCATCTCCGTCTTAATGGCCGCTTCGACATCCGCGCTAAGCTTACCCCAGAGGTGAGAAGCATCCCGGATTTCGACCACATCATCCTTGATCGCAAGATAAACGGGAGTTTGGGATTGCCCTTCAATGATAATCGCATCATAGCCTGCCCGCCGCATCTCCGCGCCGAAGAAACCGCCTGCTTCACCATCACCATAGGCTCCAGTCAACGGTGATTTTGCACCTACACTAGAACGACCGCCTCCTATAAAGCCAGCGCCTGTGAGTGGCCCAGCAGCAAAAATAACTTTGTTATCAGGACCCAATGGGTCGGCTCCGACGGGAATTTCTTTATATAGGTAGTGAGCAATGATGCCACGTCCTCCAATGTAACGTCGGTAAAAGGCTTCGCCGGGTTCCTCAACCGTACTGGTATGGTTCGTCAAATTAACACGTAAAATACGGTTCTGAAATCCAAAAATCTTCTTATCTTCCATAATTACTCCTTAACCGCCCGCAACGGGGGCATATATTGTCAGATGGTCATTGTCACTAACCGTAGAACAAAGCGTGGTTTTTTTATCGTTTATGGTTGCAAACCAAATAGCATGGTCGGGGATAGCTAGAAGATCAATAATATCGCGCACAGTTGTGCCTGGGGAAACTGTTAGAGTACTTTGATCTGTAATATGCTGTGGGATATGTTCATAGAGTCCCCCACGATAGGTTATTAAAATCTGCATATTTCACCTCCTTATGAAATTTGGCTACATTATTAATTTTCAAGGTACAGGCGAAGAATCCTGCAAACGTACATAAAAATACTGAATAATAATTGAGGTGGATAGATGAGTGGAGTGTCGTTGGGCGAAATTATATATCTTCTTATACGTTAAGCAACTGTGGTATAATTATTCTGTTAATAGCAATGTTTTCGCTGGATTATAATGGTTCCCATATTTGGAGGGGTTAATATGCCTAAAAGACGAATCCTAATCACAGGGGCAACGAGCGGCATTGGTTTAGAGACCGCAAGAGGTTTGGCTAGCCAGGGTCATCAGATCATTATGGCTTGTCGGAACCTTGAAAAAGCAGCCAGGGTAAAAGCCGAGTTTGTGAATCAAACGAAGAATGAGGACATCGAATTGATTAAAGTGGATTTAAGTTCACTGGCCTCGATTACCAGTTTTGCGGCGGCGTTTCAGCAACGATTTAATTCCCTAGATGTTTTAATTAACAATGCGGGGGTGTTTTGTGATTCTGCACGTAAAACAATTGAAGGTTACGAAATGACGATGGGTGTTAATTATTTGGGCACCTATTATTTAACGGAGCTTTTGTTGCCAATACTGATGGAAGGCACTGCCCCTAGGATTTTAATGGTCGCATCAAAGGCCGGTTTGTTTGGGAAACTTAATTTCAGAGAGGCGTTTTTTGCAAGACATTCTCATGGATTTAAAGCGTATTCGGCCTCAAAACTTGCTCAAATAATTTACACGATTGACTTAAATGAACGATTGGCAAATACAGACTGCACCGTATTTGCGATCCATCCAGGTAGTGTTGCGACGGGGATTTGGCAGGGAGACAGTTTATTAATGCGGCTAATGGGGTCTATCAATAAGACGCTTTATGATCCACCTGCTCAAGGGGCTGAAACGAGTATTTATTTAGCAAGCAGTCCGCATATCACAGGGTTGTCAGGTCACTTGATAGAAAAGAAAAATCAAATAATCCCTTATAATCAGAAATGTTTGAATGAGAGGCTTAGGCGTAATCTCATCCAACTGACTGATCAGACATTGAATTCTGCGGGATGGGTGCTAGAAAAATGGTTTAACGATCAAATAATGACACACAAAGAGGACTACAAGGAGTAATATGATGTTAAAAACAAAAGATATGATCAAGGATCAGAAAATATGGGCGGGCTTAAACAGACCTAATCTAAACACAAAAGATGCAGATATCGCAGTATTTGGGATTCCCTTTGATGGAAGTGTGAGCTTTAGGAGTGGGGCAAAGGATGCACCACAAGCTTTACGCGATATCACCTACACCATACCGCCAACTACAGAGTATTTTGAAGATCTGTCTTCTCTTAAAATCCATGATCTTGGGGATTTTGGTAGCAGTACGCGCGAGGAGTTATTTGATCTTGTCGAAGGTCAGGTCGCTGAACTCGTCAAGGCGGGACGGTTTTTTACGATGATCGGCGGAGATCATTCCACCACAATACCAGTTTTAAGGGGGATCAACGACGCTGTGGATGAGGCTTTTGGAATTATCCATATCGATGCTCATTTTGACTTGTGCAATTGTTTAAATGGAGATGTGCATTCCCATGGTTCCACTGCTAGGAGAGCTCTGGATCTGGAGCAAATTAGAGATAGTGAGAGTATCTATTTTGTGGGGATTCGTTCAATTGAGTCTGAAGAATTGGTGTTCATGAAGGATCATACGCTTAATGTCATCAGTGCCAAGCAATTATCAGATATCGGGGTCGCCCGTGCAGTTGAAGATATTAAAAGTAAAATGGCTCAATTTAGTAAAATTTATCTAACAATTGATATAGATTGTTTAGACCCCGCCTATGCTGCTGGAACAGGAACGCCCCAGTTTGGCGGGATGACAAGCAGAGAACTCTTAAACTTATTAAGAGGGATTTTTGATTTGCCAATAATCGGTTTTGATGTCGTAGAGGTTGCACCGACGCTCGACCCATCCTTGGCGTCACTATTTGCGGCAAGAAAAATAATTACCGAGTGTTGGGGACATTATTTGCGGAAGAGCAAATAGCCTGATGTAAAGATCATTGTTTGCAACACTTAGCAAAGAACATCCGAATAGGAGGAAAAATAATGAAATTTAAACAACTTGGAATTCGAGTTACAGATCTTACTAAATCTAAGGACTTTTATCTAAACGTATTGGGGTTTAAAGTGACCCAAGAGATTGTGCGTCCTACAGCAACCTTGGTTTTTTTAGAGGCACATGGCATAGTTGTTGAATTAATATATAGTGAAGCGAATCAAAAGCGCACGCTAGGACCTGTTGATCATATTGCCTTCTATGTCGATAACCTCGCAGAGAAGATTGAAGAGCTTAAATCCTTTGGTATCGCGTTAGATGGTGATGTGCGCCAAGTTGGTGGGGGCAAAATGGCCTTCTTTTTTGGCCCAGACGGAGAGCGTTTCGAGTACTTTGAGGTCAAATAGATTCGGATATAACATTTGATCGCAGACAACGACAGTTGCCACGTTAGCGTCTGCTTAGAGTAAGGTTATGGGTGAGTTATGAATATCTTAACAATTGAAAATTTAGGGAAAGCCTATTTTAGCAAGACACTATTTCAGAGTCTGAATTTAGGCATCGATAGCAACGATAAAATCGGTGTGATTGGAGCAAATGGCACAGGTAAATCGACATTTTTGAAAATTGTAGCTGGTGTAGAGTCTGCGGATACAGGAAATATTACAGTACGTAATCAGACCAACATTCGATATTTAGCACAGGATCCAGTATTTGATGGTGAGATGACCTTGCTTGAGCATGTTTACAGTGGTAATAGCCCACAGATGCAATTGTTACGCATTTATGATGATCTTTCGCGTCGAGTTGCAGATCGCCCTAGCGATGAATTATTGCAAAATCAGCTATTTGCTCATATGACAAAAATGGATGCTGCCAATGTTTGGCAGTTAGACAGTGATGTTAAACGAATTCTGACAAAGCTAGGCGTAACTGAATTTCGTACTCAACTCAAATTGTTTTCTGGGGGGCAGAGGAAACGCATTGCTTTAGCTGAGGCTTTAATCTACCCATCCCAACTCTTAATTCTCGATGAACCAACAAATCATATTGACAATGAAGCAATCGATTGGTTAGAAAGCTATCTACAGCAGCGTAGTGGGGCCTTACTAATGGTGACCCATGATCGTTATTTTCTCGATCGTATTGTCAATCGAATTGTTGAAATTGACGATGGCAAGACCTACTTCTATGGCGGCAACTATAGTGATTTTGTTGCCCAGAAAGCTGAGAGAGAAGAACTAGCGGTTCGTCATGCATCTCGTAAACGTAATATTTTTCGTCAAGAATTAGCCTGGATGCAGCGTGGGGCGCGTGCGCGTTCAACGAAACAAAAGGCCCGCATCCAGCGATTTGATCAGCTTAAAGAACAATTACCCCAAGACAATAGCCAAAGTTTAATCATAAAAACAGCGCAAACCCGGCTTGGTAAGAAAGTGATCGAAATTCAGCATGCATCAAAATCCTATGATGGAAAGAGCTTATTTGAAGATCTGAATTATCTGGTGTTGCCAGATGATCGCGTCGGTATTATTGGCAAGAACGGTACAGGTAAATCGACTTTGCTGAAAGCAATCGTGGGTGATATAGAGCTAGACCAAGGAAACATTGAACGCGGCAGCACCGTCAAGATCGGTTTCTATGGACAGGATCATGAGTTTGTGAATGAAGAAGTTCGAGTGATTGACTATTTGCGCGAGGTCGCAGAGGTGGTAACCACAGACGAGGGTAGCAAAATAAATGTGGCGCGAATGTTGGAGCTATTTTTATTCACACCAGCGATGCAGTATGGATTAGTGAGCAAACTATCGGGGGGCGAGCGGCGTCGTTTAAAATTGCTCCAAGTCTTAGTACAGGCACCCAATGTGCTATTGCTCGATGAACCGACTAATGATTTAGATATCCACACGTTAACAGTCCTTGAGAACTATTTAGATGAATTTCATGGAGCGGTTATTGCTGTCTCACACGATCGTTACTTTTTGGACCGTATTGCTAGGAAAATCTTTAACTTTAATGATTGTGGAGGAGTGGATATTTATGCGGGTTCTTATCGAGATTATCTAAAAAATCGTCCATCTTCTACTGCTGAGCCGCAGGAGCAGGTGAGTGAGCACGCAAATCGCACACAGGACGTTGAAAAACCAAAGTTGAAACTCTCTTATCGCGAAGAGCAAGAGTATGAAGGTATTGAAGGTGCCATCCATGATTTAGAACAGGGTTTAGCGTTGATTAATGAAAAAGTCAATGGTGCTGGCAGTGATTATGTTTTGCTCGCTGATTTAACTGCCGAGCAGAACAAAATAAAAGCAGAATTAGAGCATAAAATGGACCGCTGGGAGTATCTAAGTGAGTTAATAGAAGAAATTGAAGCGCAAAAAGCAGACAAGAAGTAAAAACAATGACACATAATCGTTTAAAACTGATATGATGAACAAGAACATATTCAAAATAGTGGAGGTATAGCACATGGAATTCTTGCACATTGGTATTCGAGTTAGTGACGTTGAGGCGTCTTTGAAGTTTTACACACAAGTATTAGGGTGTAAAGTGTTAAATATCGAAGAGCGTCCAGGTATGCAATTGATTTTTATGAATGCGCATGGGGTTACAATTGAACTGATTTATAAAGAAGGCTATGAACATAGAGAGGTGGGCCCAGTAGAACATTTAGCCTTCCGTGTTCAAAAGCTTGATGAGAAACTAGCAGAACTAAAAGAACACGGAATTGAATTAGATGCCCCACCACGCCAATCTGGCACGAATAAAATTGCGTTCTTTACCGGTCCTAACAAAGAACGCATCGAATACTCCCAAATTTTATAATTCCAAAATTGAGCGCTACCGTTGTTACTCAGAAAAACACTTACTCAGCATACGAGCATGTATAGCCTCGTAGCGTGTTTTTGCTCGCACTTAGGTATCATCTCAATTTCCCTTGACTCAAAATGCTAGTGAAGATATAAAAAACGGAGTTCCGCTGAAGCAGGACGCCGTTTTTGGTTTTCAAGCATATAATATTTACCTTTGGCAATCGTTCGACAACCGTTCGACAACCGTTTGACCATTGTTTAATTATTGCTCAACAATCGTTCTAGCATTGTTTAACGAATTGCACATCCATCATACCGTTTTTGATTCCAAAGGGGACAGCCTCTAAAGGGCATTTTTTGGCATTTGGACTTTCTGAAGTGCCTCACAAAACAATCAAAGCATACCTAAATCGTTGGATGGCTCACTGGTATAACCTTTTGATGACACTTTTGTGCATACTTCTTTCTGGGAACTAATCCTAAGATAAACAGTCTAAAAAGGTAATAGGGGGTGTTTTCTTTGAAGAAAATAAAGTATCAGATGTTCGTAATTTTTCTATTACTGAGTAGTGTATTGCTTGGAGCCTGTACACCTACCGCAGTTTCTTTGCCAATGGATGAGGCAGAAGCGATTGATTATGAGCTATCAAAAGAAGAGCGACAGCGTGTGGATTTATATGTTTTGGTTATGCGTGCCGCTTTCGCAGAGGAGAACGGTGGGGATGGTTATATTGCCATTAATCTAGAGTCTCTTGTCGATCTTAGTGATGCCGCTAAGCAGATGGTTTTAACATCCTTCGACGATTTGTCTGAGCAAGTTCTTAGTTATGCAACAATTAAAACGAATACCGACTATTTTGAGATTGGAACGGAAGGTTCTTTTGCCGGTATGCCAATGGCAGTCAAAAATGGAACGGTGCTCAGTATTAATTTACAGGAATACCAAAAAAATCGAGCCAGAATAACAGGAGAATCTTGGTTTAGTGTATTGGGTGCGGTTTTCCCAGAATACGAAGCTAAATACAAGAATGATTTATGGGAACTTGAATTGATTTCTATGGCGATATCGTAACATTTCAGAGCAGCTTGTGAAACTGACAAATAGAAAAGGGTTATCATAGCAAGGCATTTATGGTATAATTAGAAGTGGAAATTGCCGCGT
>CAZVAO010000001.1:24091-51026 GCA_964625175.1 uncultured Clostridiaceae bacterium | reverse complement strand
ATGCAGTCCGCACATTTAAAGTGCAGACTGCATTTTAAGTTTATATGGATGCAAATTTTATACGTCCTTAGCCCAATAATCTTTAAGGCAAGATAGCACGCGAACGGGGATTTCACGATCTTCCTGTTCTAAACTTGAGAGAAGGTTTTTGACTGATTCTCGCTTTGTTTGACCATCTGCTGGACACAGTTTTTTGGTGTGGACTGGAAGAGCTAATTTCTTAGCGATTCGAATGGTTAAACTTTCTCGTATATAGACTAAAGGACGAATGATATGGATTTCTTTACGATCTAAATAGGCAGAGGGGGAGAAGCACTTAATTTTACCGGCATAAAACATATTCATGAGGATGGTTTCATTCGCGTCATCGGCATGATGCCCGAGCGCAAGACGGTTGCAACCGAGGGCTTTGGCTTTTATGACCAGTGCACCATTGCGCATACGTGAACACAGCGAGCAGGGATTACTTTCTTGTCTAGCCTCAAAAATAATTTCAGCAATACGCGTATTTTCGACATGAAAAGGAACATCAATAGACTTGCAAAATGCCGCTATAGCGCTCCAATCGGCGGTCTCATTGATCCAACCTAGATCAATAGCTATCGCGTGGAGTTGATACTTTACAGGTAAAATGGCTTGTAATTCTTTTAAGGCTAATAGACACGTTAAGCTATCTTTGCCGCCAGAAACACCAACCGCGATTGAATCACCATCTTCAATCATATTAAAATCGCCAATTGCCCGCTTTACTGGAACCAATAGTTCTTTGGAAATCATATTTGACATATCATTACTCCTTTAATCTACTTCAATCGTTTTAAGAGTGGATTGCTATCCGTTAATTTCTTTAATTGCTCTGCATTCGTATGGGCATAGATCTGTGTCGTAGCTACAGATTCATGGCCCAAAAGCTTTTGAAGTTCTAAGAGGGAACCTTCTTCGTAGAGCAACGTTGCACACGTATGGCGCAATTTATGAGGAGAAATCTTTTTGGAAATATCACTGAGATCTGCATATTTCTTAATAAGTTTTTGAATACCACGCACGGTTAAACGCGTCTTACGATAGGACAGAAAAAGTGCCGTTTCACCGGTGGGGGGGCGCACATTTAGGTAATCACAGATAGCGGCATTTACCATAGCATTTAAAGGAATTAAGCGCTGCTTATTACCCTTACCAATGACGGTAATGGTGTCGCTAATCAAATCTAGGTCGCTAATATCGATATTAGAAAGCTCACTAACCCGTAAGCCACAAAAGAGGAAAATCATGATCATGGCATAATCACGTGCCTTATACTTACCATCAATAACGGACAAGAAGCGTTGGGCTTCATCGATTGTCAAATAAATCGGTAAGCGTTTCGCAATCTTCGGTTCGCGTATCGCTGCCGTCGGACTGATCTCTAAATAGTTGCGTTCCAAAGCATAGCGGAAGAGGGAGCGCAGACACCTCAACTTCCGAGCGACTGCATAGGATGAATTGTGCAATACATTCTTTGTGAAGGCAATAAACTTAATAATATCGGTATCCTTAATATCTGAAATGTTTTCAATGTTTAAGTCATCCTTACAGAAGTCAGTAAAAATGTGGAGGTCAGACGTGTAATTATTGACTGTTGTGACCGCATAATTGCGCACATTTGTTAAATAATGCAAATATTCTACTACTAGTTCACATATTTTCATAAATATTCACTCCTTGTTCGTAAAATAATCATTTTACGAACTTAATTCTACCCTAAAAAAAAGCTTTTTTCAAGCTTTTTACTCGTAATATTCATTGATATCGTGAAAATTATTGGTTTTCTTATGCCTTTAAGCGATTTGGCCCCTTTAAGTCTCTCTTGTGGGAATTATTTATGGAACAATTGCGATTAAGGCCTATTTCCTGAATGTTTAGACAGCGTTAGCCGCTTGGTTATTGTTTTGCAACAAAATCGACCGTTAAATTGAATATTGCCTCTATTCTGCAATATTTTAGGTGAAAAAACACTAAAACGCTCAAATACGCGTTCTGAGGCGTTTTATGTCCTATACCCTAGTAAATACATGGACCTTTAAGTTAGATTTGGCTTGAAAACATCATTATCGGCTAAAATAGCCTGTAAGTAATCCATAACGATCTTCTTAATACTGAGTTTGTAGTATTTTAGACCGAGTGCGTGTGAAAAAGTATCTTCTGCAAATTCAAGCATGTTTTTGAAAGCCTCAATATTGTAATCGTTACCATTTTGCTTGATCCGACGGATTACATTTAGTATATGTAATATTTCTCTGGTCCACAAATTGGCGAGCTCATGCGTGTATCTTACCGTGAAGACACCGCTTTCAACACCTTTATTGATCACGATGGAATACAGTTTCGTTGTGACCAATTCAAAATCTGCGATCATGCGTTGAAGAAAATAGTCATGATCATTAAGAACAAGTATTCTACCGATTTTTGACCAAGCTGTAAAGTCGGCTGGATCTGTCGCACAAATTGCTACAAAAACAGAATTGAAAAGCTTTGCTGCCGTGGCATTACCAGATTGAAGCATTTGATCAAAATCTGCAATAACGGCATCGAAAGTCTGTTCTAACACAGCATCTAAAGCTGATTCTTTAGAATTAAAATGATGGTAAAACCCACCGATTGATCCGCCAGCATGTGTAATTATATCCGCTACAGTTGTCTGTTTATAACCTTGTGTTGTAAATAAATAATAGGCTGAAGCTAGAAATCTGGTCTTTAAGTCCATTTTTTCACCCCTAGAATGCGATTCGGTTTAGCTATATAATAGATTAAAAACGTTGTAATGTCAACAATAAGTAGCCAAGCTACTTGGCCAGTATATTCTGAATAATATTGAGCAAACTAATGTTAACTTGCGAGCGAGTCACAATTTTATCTAAAGATGTAAAGATGAGTTCCTTACCATTTAGCCCAATCATATGACCAGAGTGATGATTCATTAAGGCTAAGACAGCTTCATAACCGAATCGGCTCCCACAAATGCGGTCTACAACAGTAGGGCTCCCCCCCCGCTGAACATGTCCAAGTACCGTAATCCGCACTTCCATACCGGTAGAAACGGAAATTTGTTTGGCGATATCGGCTGCATGAGCCGCACCTTCAGATACAAGTATGATATGACTTCGTTTGCCACTTTGGTAACTGGCAACAATTCTAGAGGAAATAACATCGATATCCCAGGTTAACTCAGGGATAATGACGCTCTCTGCACCAGCAGCAATGGCAGACTCAGCTGCTAGAAAACCGGATTCTCGGCCCATGACTTCGACAACGAATATTCGCTCATGACTTAATGCCGTGTCACGGAGCTTGTCGACAGCGCCGATAATGGTGTTGAGGCAGGTATCCACACCGATGCAGTTATCGGTACCAAAGATATCATTATCAATTGTAGCAGGAATACCGATCGTTGGTATACCTTCTTGCTCTAATTCTGCAGCACCACGCATCGAGCCATCTCCGCCGATGACGACTAATCCGTCAATCTCAGCTTCTCGAATGTTGGCAATAGCTTTGCGAAAGCCTTTTTCTTGCTTAAATTCTGGACTACGGGCAGTTAATAAGACGGTACCACCCTTTTGAATGATATTTCCAACGTCACGGACTTTCAATTCTATAAAATCGCCTTCTATTAGTCCTTTATAGCCCCGTTTAATGCCAATCGTTGTGATATTATGGTAGGAAGCGGTTCTGACAACGGCTCTAATTGCCGCATTCATGCCTGGAGCATCTCCACCGCTGGTGAGAACTGCAATTCTTTTTAGCGCATTCATTTATGTATATTAACTCCTTATTTAATCTTGCAATATCGTACTATTTCTGATATTATGAGTAGGCGATTCCGAAGGGGTGTGGCTCAATTGGTAGAGTAGTGGTCTCCAAAACCATTGGTTGCGGGTTCAAGTCCTGCCGCCCCTGCCATCGTAAATGGAGAGTTTATAACTCTTCATTTTTTGTTAGAAAAGTGAGTTAAGGGGCTGAGATCATGCAACGATTGCTTGTCATACAATCTATTACAGATCGGATCATCGAGAAATATACCAAAAAATCAGAAAGATATCAGGCACGCAGTCACCTTAACGGTGTTGCGACGCTTTGTATGGTACTAGCTCGACAACGAAATCTAGATATTGAAATTTGTGCTGTTGCGGGTATGTTACATGATATTAAAACGTATCAAACCGGTGATTCAACCGATCATGGGCCACTAGGCGCTCTTATGGCACAAGAAATTTTGGTGGAAACGACCCTCTTTAGCGACTCAGAGATCAAAACTATAAGTGAAATGATTCGTTTACACAGTAAGAAAAGGCAAATTGATGGTCATTATCCCGAAGTTCTAAAAGATGCTGATGTACTTAATCACTATTTTTTTAGAAATCTATCTGTTGTTCCAAAGGAACAAGATCGTCTCACTCGGTTATTACAGGAGCTAAATTTGTAGCAATGAATTATCTGGGTACAGATCTGCATCTGTACCCAGTTCTGTTTTAAAGTTACTTGACAATTTGTGAGCCCATTATGAACAGTTTAATACTATTGATGGTTGTTCCCTTCAACCATTGGCTAGAGTTTGTCAAGGCTTCTTCTAGAGTTGCTAGATGAGGGGCAATTGCCAAGATTGAACATCCAATTATGGACTCAGGCACGTTACGATATCCACCAGTAAGTATTAAGACGGGTTTTTTTCTGCTTTGGCATAGCTCAATGACCGTTCCTGGGCCTTTGCCATAGAATGATTGTTCATCAAATTGACCTTCGCCTGTGATTACTAGGTCAGCAGCAGCAATCTGTTCTTCTAAGCGGGCAATTTCAGCTGTAAAGTCTGCACCAGAACGCACTTTTGCATTGAGCAGGGGCCTTAAAAGAGCAGGAATCCCTCCCGCAGCACCATCACCAGGTTCTAACCCGATCATAATACCCCTTGCCTTGAAGTATTCTGTGAAAATCTCAGACAGACCCTCGCATCGCGTTAGATCCACTTGTGTGTGTGCGCCTTTTTGAGGCCCAAACGTATATGCGGCACCTGTTTTCCCAAGCAAAGGGTTATTAACATCACAGAGGATTATAAACTCAACCTCTCGAGTCAATGGATTCAACTGACTCGTATCAATGGTTGCCACATGCGTCATTTCTTTAGGTTCTGTTAACTCTTGACCATTTTTGTCTAGGAATCGTACCCCTAATGCTCTCAGGATTCCCGTACCTAAATCATGGGTAGCGCTACCACCAATCCCTAAATAGATTGTTTTACAACCACTTTCTAGGGCTGAATTAATTAATAAGCCCGTACCATACGTTGTGGCTCGATGAATATCGCGATCATCAAGGTCAATTAAATGAAGCCCTGAGGCACTAGCCATCTCAATATAGCCAATACTATTACCCACCAAAATCGGAGCTTCTAGTGGCCGATTTAGAGCGTCAACGGAAGCAACAAGCTGTGGTTTGAGCCCAAGTAGATGAGCCCAAGCTTCTAAGCTGCCAGTTCCACCATCGACTAGAGGTAAAGAATAGGTACAAATCGTGGCATCAACGGTTGCTATTGCATCCGAAACAATCTTTGAAGCTTCAATCGCAGATAAAGATCCTTTGAAACTATTCATAGCAATTAAAATATTCATCATACTATTTCATAACTAAAGGCGAGAGATTCGTTTCCACCCAATCAATTGCAAATTGTAGTGCCAAGTCTGCTGGATCATCTTCATCTGCAGCTAAAATATCATCTGGGATTAATACATCGGGTTCAATGCCCACTTTATCAATATTATTACCATCGGGTGTTAGATAGGTGTTCGTTGTGACCCAGAGATAATCGCCATCACTCAGATTATAGGCATACTGCATGGAAGCCTTTCCATAACTATTCGTACCAATAGAGGTGGCGCGATCGTTTTCCATCAAGGTTGCAGTTGTTACTTCAGAGGCAGACGCAGATCCTCTATTGATTAGCAAAGTAATAGGCAGATCATACTTTGCTGAAGCTTCAGTGGTATAAACCGTTTCCACTCCCTCACCATCTCGTGTGATGAAGATGACTTGATTTTGGTCTAAAAATAGATCAGCTATACCTAAACACGCGCTTAGCATACCGCCTGGGTTACCACGCAAGTCGAGTATGATGGATTCAGCACCCGCGTTAATACTCTGATCGATTGCTTCAGTTAACTGCTCTAAAGAATGGTCATTGAAGATGTTTAGATTGACGTGTCCGATGTTCATGGAATCGCCAACGATTTCCCAACCCGCAACCGGTGGTTCAATGCGATCGCGTACGATGCTAACCTCATAAGCTTCATCACCATTAGCGGGTAGAATCGTCAAAAGCACTTCTGACCCTACAGGACCACGTACCTTATCGCCGAGTTCTGCGAGTGTCCAGCCAAAGGTGTTTTCCCCTTCGACGCCAATGATTTTATCGCCTGGTTTTAAACCCGCAACATCAGCGGGTGTATCTTTGTAAGGTGAGATAATGGTCGTATAGCCATCATCACCCATATTAATGACAACGCCGATTCCCGCATAGTCACCACGCATGCTCGTCGTTTGAGCGGCTTCAAACTCTTCAGCTGTTTGAAAACGCGTTAAACCGTTATCGATATCCGACAGCATTCCTCTTAGAGCATTGTCGAGCAGATCCTCTTGGTTGATGTCTTCACTATGAACGTGTTTTGACATGACAAGTTCATAGACTTCAATAATTTTCGCAACATCTAAATCTGTATCAAAATTTGTTGTAACTGGAGTGCTTTCTGCAATTTGCGTCCCAACTAACATACCACCAACGAAAAACAAAAGCAGGAATACAACTGTAAGAATTCGCGATTTAAGTGGATTCATGGTTATTCCTCAAAGGTTCCTAAGACAATGGGTACACCTTTATCGAGCATTAAACGGCCTTTAGCGAATAGTTTTTTGATGTTTAAATCATGATCCATCAGAACAATATCTGCATCAGATCCTGCCTTTAAACAGCCTTTATGATCAGAAATATTAAGATTGGCAGCAATATTGCTACTGACGATTTGCAGGGCATCGCTGATTGCCATATTGTGGTCTTTAATAAGAGACTTCCATACCTTGTAGACTTCTCGCATATCACCAACGGCTAACCCAATAAGGTTGCCCTCATCATCAAACTTGGGTAAGCTACCGTTTCCATCTGAGCTAATCGTAATTCCTTTGATGTTAGCGCCCTTATTCAGTAGGTATAAGACCTGATCAACCGCTTTTTTGCCAGCCGTAATATCAATCTTACCCCCCATATTTATCAGTTTAAGTCCTTGATCTAGTAAATACGGAGTGCGTCCCATGTGAGTCGGTAAGAATTGCGTTACAGGAATATCTGTATTAGCAACGATTTCAAAGATATAATCAATCCCCGTATCTTCCTTACCTACATGGAGGTGTACAATTCCTGGTTTCCCACCGAGCATACCACCTACACGGACATCAGCAGATAACTTTTGAATATCCTCTAGCGTTGGCTGGGAGGAACGGTGATCAGAAATCGCTATCTCCCCTACGCCTATGACTTTTTCAATTAGTATTATGTCATTTTTGACGCTTCCCGTTAAGGTCGGTGTTGGGACTTCATAAGATCCTGTGTAAATATAGGTTGTAATGCCTTCTGCTTCAAGTGCATAGGCCTTTGTCAGTAATGATTCCATGGAACGGGTGGTGCCATCTGTTCCTAAACAGCCAACCACAGTTGTGACACCAGCACGTAAAACGCTACTTAAAACAAGCTCTGGCGTACGCGTTTTAGGCCCGCCTTCTCCACCACCACCAATTATATGGACATGACCATCGATAAAACCAGGCATCGCTTTAAGTCCCGTACAATCAAATTCTGTTACATTCGGTAAAGCGCTTGCATCAATCTGCGAGGAAATTGCTACAATTTGGTTTCCGGCAATTAGGATATCTTGTTTACCGAGATATTCTGGAGCATATACTTCTGCATTCTTTAATAATTTAATCATTATGAACACTCCTTAATAGACTTATAAACACATTATATATCAAAAATAGCTTTCCATAAACCTTAAAATAGTTATTGCATCTTGAAGCGTCTTAAAAAGGCAATCTTAAAATAAAAAACAGTACTTTCCTGAAGAATGTACTGTTTTTTGCTACAGAATAGTATTCGGTACTGTATTTACCACTTAATAAAATCCATCTTAAAGGTTTTAGGAATATCCATTCCATTAAAGAAAGCATCTATATAAGATAGAATTTGCGAGATATCATGAACAACACTTTGGTAGGATCCTTTTAGTTTAACATCTGGAACGTCAATGACGATAGAATTGTGACTAAGATCAAAAGAGAATTGTAATGTTTTACCCTGCTCATTATCGATACCGAAAAAGGCATCACCACTGAAATTCCCTTCGAGATACAATTTCTTAACCTCATTATAGGTAATTGGAATCGGTTCTGAAGCTGAAATGCTGATATTTTCTGAAGGTAACTCAGCAAAAAGTTCAAATTTGCTATTAGTAACTTGATCGCTTTGGAAAAAGTAGCGATGAGTCGTTCTATTAGAGTTAGTAAGTGTTGGGTCCACCACAAAAGACAAATAACGATTGCCTTTGTAGGTCAAAGTGCCGTATTGCCCTTTATCAGTATCTAAGTAGGTAGAAAAGTCGACGCTATAACGGTATTTTTTCTGTTGTTCATCGAGAAATTCAATGAAGTAGTTTGTTTCATCCTCTGACTCATCATCAAATGAAGGGGTTGTGCTTTCATATTTTCGGCTAACATTCACATTTACTTTTACTTCAGGCATACTTTGATAGGCTACCTTATTTTTTCTTGACAGAGTGAGCGCGAGTACCACAACTAAAAGTGCCAGTACAACAGCAATTATTCCATAGATCATAAAACGTCCTCCTATCCTTCATAGCTGGTTAAAAAGGTGCCAATCAGTTGGCACCTTTTCAAATGACTAAATGTTTAAGTAATGAGCAATATTCGCTTGATCGCTTTTTACGCCACGGATCAAAGGCTTCTTACTAGTCATAAGTGTAGTTACACCAGGCCCATGACCCATTATGATGCAATCGCTATGAATCACAACGCCAATAGTTACGGCCCCTTCTAAATAGCCACGTCCGTATGAAGTGTCACAGTTTTGCAGTAAAACAATGTCACCAAAACGCAATTTATCGAGCCCAAATTCTAAATAGGCCTTAGGATCGGCAGTCATGATATCATAATCTCCACGATAAGCATTGCTAGATCCAATACCAGAACCCATTAAATAAGCAGGAATAGTTGTTGCAACAGGGACTTCCAACACACCATCAACTTCTTTAATACCCATCTTCTCGAATAAATCTGGATCGAGGTTCATGACATGGATATCTGGGAATCCGTCAATTTGCAAACCAGTGCCATAGCTCTTAATTTGGACTTTGTCATCAATAGCCATTTTCTCAAGTGTCTCTTGAGCAAAATAGATCATCACGTGTTCTGCCCCACCATGTTTACCGGTTACATAACCAAGATCGCCTTTAGCATCACCTGAAATAACTTTTGCAGTGTTCCCGACACAAGCCAGAACATTGAGACCACCATTGGAATTTTCATCTTGGTTTTTAAGCGTAACACCTGGTTCTACATGATCACCTTGGAAGCCTGTACAAACATCACCAATTTTTTTATTATAAGTGATCCCCCCAGTACCAGGTAATACCTGAGCCACACCGGTCTTAGCCGAAATACGATAGGGACTGCGGGCAGCCCTTGGATGAGAAACTTGTCCCATGACAGAGACTTGCACTAATTGATCGCGATTATACTTAATCATAATAAAACCTCCTTAGATAATACTTACATATTCCATTTAATATATTAAAATCCTGCCTTAAACTCAATTCTTATCTGATAAGAATTTGTGATACTTTCTTGAGTCGATAACTCTAGTTTTAAGTCCACTGTATAGAGCCCAGGCTGGATTGATTCATCAATCTCCCAGACTAGTGTACAGAGGTCTAGCGCATCATCCCCCATTAAATCTACAACGATGCGGTCTTTGCGGAGTATGTCTTTATCAATATTCTTAATTTGCCATGATAATATTGACGATGGGAATGAATTCGAAGTATCGTTAATAGCCATAATCTTCAATTTTACAATATCGCCATTACGATAGCTGTCATCTGGCCATTCCATGAAAATCATAATGGGTTGCATAACTTTTTTGAGAACGGTATAGCCCTGCTTTGGTCGACGATAATAATCAACAATACTATCCGATATAGTGAGGCTATTATCTCCAAAAAAGTAAACAAAACAACCGCTAAATGGTTGATATTTATGGGTACGCCATGTGCTTGTAAAATATCTTAATAAACGCGCTTGATAATTTTGTGAAGCCATATAAAACTCTGAAGCGTTATCAAAATTGACTGCGGGTACAATATCGCGCATTCGTTTGAAATACACATCACTAAAAGGTGGTGGCCCAATCCACTTATTTGAATTACCTTCTATTGAGTTGTCAATAATGTCATTCATCGTTGCCATCTCGGGATAAGCAGGATATCCCCAATGTGAGATGATATTCGCCTGCCCACGTGTTGTTTGGGTGCACTCTAAGGCTAATTTGAATGATTCTTCCATACCATTTCTGTTAAAACTATGATCAAATAATCGAAAGAAATTGAAATATTGAAAGTTCGTAAACGCCACCTGGTTTGTTGCCAAACGTCGAATCGCACGGGCTATTCTGAGGGCATTATTCTCAGGAATCGGTTTCGTGTTGCGATTTTCGATAAGTGCTGGCACCCCACTATCCGGTAAGCCCCAGAAGAATATGGCTGGATGAGTGTGATATTTTTTATAGATATTTACTGCGGGTTGAATGACGTTTTTAGAATATTTCCTTGCGTCTTTTTCGAAGTATGGGATGTCCTGCCAGATCATTAAGCCATTTTCATTGCAAATTTGATAAAGCTCAGGAACTGCCAGATGTTGATAAAGTCTAATTGTATTAAACCCGGCATCTAGTATCATCTGAATGTCTTTTTCGAGATCAGCAATTGTGATATCAGCAGTATGCACTTTCGGTGGGATATAGTCAATACCACGAATAAACTGATTTTTTCTATTGATTGTAATGATGCCATTTACCACTTCCAAACGCTTAAAACCTAAGGTGGTCATATACTCTGATTTAAACAGATCATCATTATAGATACGTAATTTCAGTTGATATAGATTTGGATCCCCCTGTTCCCAAGGGCTCCATAGTTTGGGATCATTGACCACAAAGTCAAAACTACAATGATTAGGTCCCTTTTTTAAACTAAATAGTTTACTTCCTTTAATGGGATCTCCGCTAAAATTCAGAGGTGACAATTCCCAATCCAATATCGCCTCGTCATCAATAGGACTTGCTATATTTAGTTTCGAGGTGATACGAACTATTTTTTGATCCTCAAATTGATAATCGATTAGACGATCAACGATACGTAAGCGATTCTCGATATTTAGCTTAATATGAGCACAAATTCCACCAGGATTCTGATGAGGATTGCAGTATTCCCAGTTGCCATATAGTCCTAAATAGCTGTAGGGCGTATTTTCAGAATATAAGGGTGATGCAACTTTCAGGAATAAATGATTGTTTTTCTCATTGAGGTGTTTTGTAATATCAATCATGTGGGTGCGAAAATAATAGGTGTAAGAGCCAATTTCAATGCCATTTAAGTAAAGTGTAAAGCGATTGAAAATCTGAGATAACTCTAACTCTACAACTTCCTCATCATTAAAAATAGGCGTTGAGAATGCATGATAGTAATATACGATATGTTCTTTATTACCAAATCCACTCATTCTTTGCCAATTACCAGGCACATTAATCGGTAGCCATGAGGAAGTCAAATCTGGTTCTTGATAAAACTCGCGCAAAAGAGGCCCCTTAGACGCTGGCCACCCTTTCCATTCCCCATCAAGATTAATCTTCACGTATGTCCGCTTCCTTCCTAGTTAAAAATAAAAAATAGGTAAAAGTTGTCAATGGTAAACTTAAAATAAAGACGCTATAAGGCAAGTAGTGAACAGTAGCTACACCGAGTATATTGGTAAGGAAAAGTCCACAGGCATTCCAAGGAATAAGTGCTGGGATAGAACCAGCACCAGCTGCAATTGCGGCACTCCCCCACGCTTGATCAATTTTAAGACGCTTAAATGATTTTATAACGACTTTATTCGTTAAAATCATAGCTAATGTTTGGCTACCAGCAACAAAAGCAAGGAGACCACCACAGCCAATGGCAAAACCCATTAGATGGCTCTTGCTCTTTTCGGAAATCAATAATAGACGATGCGTTACAGCCTTTAGGGCGCCTGTTTTCTCTAACAAGCCTGCTAAAGCTAATGACATGATAATTAGAGTAACAAGTGACATCATTCGAACCAAACCACCATTGTTCGTTAATCCCGTTAAAATATAGTGGTCATTAATCACAGGAGGTCCACTATATATGGCATTAAGCACAAGTTTAATTGGGGTTTTCTGAATAAGTAAAGCCGCCAAAATACCAAGAAAGGCCCCAACGGAAAGAACGGGTAAGGTTTGGAAACCGCGCCAAGACAGTAAAATAATAATGATTGGAATAATCAGCAAAAACCAGTTAATCTGATAATTGTTTGTGAGATGAGTCATCACTTCCAGAATCACAGTAGGCTCGCTGGCCTGTTGATTCTGAAATGCAAAGAAAAGGTTAAGCATCATACTGAGCGCAAAAGATGCGAAGATTGGTACACGTACTTTTCGCAAATATGGAAGCAAATCAATTTTAAAAAGTGCAATGTTGAGATTAACACTACCGGCTACAGGCGAGAGCAACTCCCCACAAAAAAGAGCACCAATTAATGAGGCCGCTAATAACTCGGGGTTAATGCCCATAGTCAGCCCGATACTCATCATAGCAAGTCCGATGGTACTTACTGTTCCAAACGCAGTTCCTATTGAGAGTGCCACCAAAGCGGTGAATAGCGGAGCTAAGATGAGAAATGTTCTTGGGTTGAGCAATTTTATCCCATAATAGACCATAGAAGGGACTACCCCACTGATAATCCATAGGCCAATGACAATGCCAATCAGCAACATTAACATAATAAGCACAAGTGATTCTTTAATGCTATCAAACATCATATTTTGAATCATGGGCCATGTGAATCCGCTCCAAAAAGCAATCACGGCTCCACTCAGCAGTGAAAGAAAAATAGCGGAGTGCATGGGTAATTGCCAGATCACGCATACCGTAATGGCACTTAAAACGAGGAGTATAAATAGATAGGCCTTAAATGTTGTAATTTGTGCAGGTTCAGCGCTCGCACGGCTGGGGACAACTTGCACAGCTTCTTTTTCCACCATTAATCTCAGGTTCTCCTTTTAAGGATTTAATATAAGAAAGACAGCTTACTACATTTTCATTTGTTCCTCTAACCGCTAATGTAACCGCTCCACGGCAGTCCTGTATCCCGCCAGACGCTATCGGGATAGCCTCCACGTCAAATAGAATTGCTAAGGCATTAACTTCTGTAAAGATGACTGAATCGCTGACCATGAATTGGCCACACTTCACCCCGATACTGTAGTCAACTTTGTCTCGGCCAAGCCAAGCTGTTGTTGCAGCTACAGAAGGAATAAGTTTTTCATAGCCAACGGGTGTAACAAGGTGACTCCCCGCGGCTCGAATATGACCATATGCTTTGCCGATTGTTCCACCACCATTGCCTCCGAGCAAAATACCCGCATTCCCAGATGGATCAAAAGAATTAGCACCTTTGATGAACACATCATTAGGACCAAATTTGGTAAGAGCCACTAACCAATCTTCTTCAACTTGAACACCTTTGCGCATGACTAAACTTGACATACGCGGATTGGCTCCAGAAATACAAGCGACACCATCAACAACAATACCCGCCGTATAGGTGCTTTTATCAATTATTTTTGTAGCGGTTAAGGCTTCATAAATATAGGCATTGCCAATGCCATGCGCCAAAACAAGTGTGTGATCTTCAAGGGCTTTCTTGATAATTGGCAATTCAATGATTCCGTGGGCAATGAGGCGTTTAGCTTCAGGTACAGTTAAAGTAAATGTCAGTGTTTTTGTCATTTTTTCACTTTCCTCCAATAATTCATTCATTTCATTTAGTTGATTTCATCTTCAGTGCTTTTGTCTTCTTTGCTATCGTAATCCGCCACATATTCTTCTTTGCGCAGTTGCAACTCAATCTTTTGTGCTAAAATCCGTTGGATCTGCTCATCAATATTTATGATTAATTCATCATTATTTGTGTAAATTTCCCAAATACTCATTTGACTCAAATTGACTTGAACATTCTTAAAAACATCATCACTAAACTCTGCAAGATTAATTTTTAAACTTTGATAGATTTGTTGCGAGAGTCCAATCAACATCGCTTTAAGATCTGCTTCTAAATCGGCTCCATCCAATGATGCGATAATTCCTTCAAACTGCTTTTGAAAACCTCTGGCCTGTGCGATGGACTCACTGAGGATTATTTCTTTTTGATTAAGTTCGGAAATAACGAGTTCAATCCCCTTAAAAAATGTAACAGCATCTTGATCTTGCTCAAGAATTTCAGTGCTCCGTTCAGCTAAAGCCTCTTGATAACGCTCTTCGGTGCTACCTAGACTTTCAAGTTCTTTGATAATCGCCTCTTGATCTTTTTTCATGATATAAAGACGCTCGTCTTCAATATCATCTTCCTCTTCCGAAACATTATAACGATTCAGGATAAAATCGTTAATCTCATAAAGCTTTTCCTCTAGCTCTTTACGGCGTTCTCGGTCATTTATTGCGATATCCCATTTACTTTGTTTCATGATGATCTCCTACGATTTTCTGAAATTCATTTTCTGAAATAACCTTAACACCGAATGACTTTGCTTTTGCCAGTTTTGAACCTGCTTTTTCACCTGCAATTAAAAGATCGGTGTTCTTGCTTATACTTGAGCTGATTGTCCCTCCCAAAGCCTCAATCAGTGCACTGGCTTCACTACGCGAGAACGCTTCTAATTTGCCCGTTAGCACAACCGTCATATTACAAAAAGGTCCGCTGCGTACTTCACTTTCTTCCCCATCACTTTCAATTGGATTAATGCCCAATTGGATTAAATCCTCAACAAATTCAATATTTTCAGGTTTATTAAAATATTCTGTGATGGATAAGGCAACTTTCGGACCAATGTCAGCTAGATTCTCAAGCGTTTCTAAATCGGCATGCCGCAGATTTTCAAGCGACTTAAACTCATGGGCGAGTTGTTTTGCCAAGCGGCCACCTACATGGCGAATGCCCAAAGCAGTAATCACACGTTCGAGTGGGTTCTGCTTACTCTCTGCAATGGCTGCTAGTAAGTTTTCTACTGACTTCTCCCCCATGCGTTCTAAAGCGAGTAATTGTTCCATTTTCAGGCGATAAAGATCTGCAGCCGTCTTAATTAATTGGTGATCAAGGAGCTGACTAATCTGAGCTGGACCGAGCCCACGAATGTCCATCGCCGTACGCGATGCAAAATAGATCACTTGTTCCCTTACCCGTGAAGGGCAGTATAGATTGCTACATCGTAACGCAACTTCCTCTTCAGACTTAACGATATCACTGCCACAGAAAGGACAAATTTTAGGGAGAAAATAGGGCTTTTCGCTTCCATCACGCAAGTCAGGTAAAGATTCTTCTATTTTAGGGATGATTTCACCAGCTTTATGAATAATGACTGAATCGCCGATTCGAATATCCTTTTCAGTTATATAATCCTGATTATGCAGGGATGCTCTGCTAACAATCGTGCCCGCTAGTTGAACAGGCTCAACAATCGCTGTTGGTGTCAATACACCAGTCCGCCCAACATTTAATTCAATATCTAATAACTTCGTGACTGACTTTTCAGCAGGAAATTTAAAAGCGGTTGCCCAACGTGGATGATGAGCAGTGAAGCCAAGCTGCTCTCTTAAACTAAACCTGTCAATTTTCAGTACAAGGCCATCAATCAGGTAGGACATGTGAAGTCGTTTAGTCTGCCAATCATGAATCGAATCGATAATTTCCGCGAGATTGTCGCACACCCGAATATCCTTAGAAGAACGCAGCCCTAACTCCTGAAACAAGTCAAACATTTCAATCTGTGAGTTGATTACTGTATCTTCAATATAGGGTAAGTCATAAAAATAACAATCCAACTCTCTTTCCGCTGTAATTCGCGGATCTAATTGGCGCAATGCGCCTGCAGCAGCGTTGCGTGGATTAGCAAAAAGGTTATCATTAGCTGCCAATCGCATCTCATTAATTTTGTTAAAAGAACGCCACGGCATAAACGCTTCACCCCTAACCTCTAATGTATAGGGTTGATGTAAAATTAAGGGGATCGATTTAATGGTCTTAATATTTTGAGTAATATCTTCACCTATGGATCCATTGCCACGCGTAGCGGCTCGTATGAGTCTACCGTTTTCATAGGATAGCGATACAGCTAACCCATCAATTTTAGGTTCCAAAATGATGCGGAAAGGCTGATTAACCGTTTCACTAATGCGATTATAAAAACTTTCAATATCCGTTTCATTAAATGCATTATCGAGGCTAAGCATAGGAATCTGATGTTCTACCTTACTAAAACCACTCAAAGGTTGATTGCCAACCCGTTGAGTTGGCGAATTAGCATCGATAATCTCAGGGTAATCCGTCTCCAGCTGCAGAAGCTCTTGGTATATTGCATCATAGACGCCATCCGGAACCGTAGGTTCGTCTAAAACGTAATATTGATAACTATACTGACGAAGTAAGTTTCGCAATTTTTCTGCTTTCGTTTGTATATTGTTACTCATAGATACTCCTCATTTCTAAATACAAAGATGATGCTTACAATCCAGTTATATTTTTGTTAAGACAGCATAGGTAAGGGATAGAATTTTAACCCCAACGCGCTTAAATGCAATGGTTATAAACTCCCCTTGCACATCTTCAACGACTCCAACACCAAACTTATTGTGCTTTACAGCATCACCTATATGCCAAAGATCATGAGAAATAGGTGGCGCAACTTCGTTTTTTTTGTTGATTCTTTGCGGTAATGGCTGCTTTTGTGGTTCTCGACTCTCGGCAGGAGAATCCGGTGAGATTTTATGAACAGGCGCAAACATCGGCGTCAAGTTTTTGATTCCACTCTGTTCAAAATCTACGGTTATCATTAATTCGCTACGCTTAGTAACAATACCTTTACCCAAGGTGTCATGAAATAAATGATCACCTACTTGATAATCATGTTTGATTTTAATCTCTGTTTGCGGTTTAATCACTCTTTGAGGCGCAGGACGCGTAGAATGTGCCTGTGCATAATCGATAATGCCTTCAGGTAATTCTTCCAAAAAACGTGATGGTGGTAAGTATTTAATGTCACCGAATTGCATTCTGCGCGTGGCATATGTGAGATAAAGTCGTTCTTGGGCCCTAGTCATACCGACATAACACAGTCGGCGCTCCTCTTCCATCTCTTCTTCTTCAAAAAGAGCTCGACTATGTGGGAAAAGTCCATCTTCAAGACCCACCAGGAAGACAATCCGAAATTCGAGTCCTTTAGCTGCATGGAGCGTCATCATCGTGACTGCATCGTCACTGCTCTCATAGCTATCCACATCGCTTTCTAAGGTGACACTTTCCAAGAAATCACTTAAGCTCGCTTCAGGATTTAGTGCTATAAATTGTCGTGTGACATTTTCAAGTTCTGATATATTCTCGAGCCTTGTATCAGCGTCTACTGGATTTTTTAGTTTTAATTGGTTTAAGTCGTTCCGATAACCACTCTTGTCAACAATCTCAGAGACGATTTCGTTAAGTGCAAAGAAGGGTAACAGTTCAGTAAGATTCTGAATAAGTTCAAGAAAGGCACCAAATTTATTCTTTGTTCCTTGATCAAGTGACGTTATGTGATCAACTTCCTTAATGCCTTGATAGAGGCTTATTTCTTTTTCAAGACAGTAATCGGTTAACTTTTCTACCGATCGATTGCCAATCCCTCTTTTCGGGGTGTTAATGACTCTGCGAAGACGGGTATCATCGTTGGGATTAACGCATAATGACATATAGGCAAGAATATCCTGAATTTCTTTTCTTTCATAGAATCTCAGACCACCGTATATCTTATAGGGTAAATTATTGTAGACAAACATATCCTCAAAAGCACGCGACTGAGCATGCGTGCGATAGAGAATCGCAAAATCCTTATGCTGAAGCCCCTCAATGCGCATTAACTCTTTAATTGTGCTTAAGACAAAGTAAGCTTCATCTCGATCATCTTCACTGCGGAAACAAACGACAGACTCACCATCGCCTTTATCGGTCCAGAGTTTTTTAGACTTTCTGAAGCTGTTATTCTTAATAACGGCGTTTGCAGCAGCTAAAATATTACCTGTCGAGCGATAATTCTGTTCGAGACGGATAACATGTGCATCCGGATAGTCTTTTTCAAAATCCAAAATATTATTCAAATCCGCCCCACGCCACCCGTAAATGGATTGATCATCATCCCCAACAACACAAACATTACGATTTTTGTAAGCGAGTAACTTAATCATTTGGTACTGAGCAAAGTTCGTATCTTGGTATTCATCAATTAAGATATGTTCAAAGCGATCTTGATAGTGTTTTCGCAGATCTGGGAAACGCTGCCACAGGTCAACAACATTAAAGATTAAATCCCCGAAATCCATTGCGTTATGATCTTTCAGGCGCTTCTGGTAAAGCATATAAATGTCGGTAGCAACTTTTGTAAAACTAGATGCATAGGATACATGAATATCCTGCGGCTTTTGCAGTTTATTCTTTGCCTTATTGATGAAAGAAAGCACTTCCTTAACACCATACTTCTTTTTGTCGACATTGAGTTCCTTAATACATTGCTTAACAAGGGTTTGCTGATTACTAGAACTGTATATGGTAAACGGCTGCTGATAACCTAAATGATGGGCTTCGTTTTGTAGAATACGCAAACAAATGCTATGAAAAGTGCCAATCCACATATAGGGATAGCGCATTCCCAGTAAATCGGAAATGCGATCTTTCATTTCTGTGGCTGCTTTATTTGTAAACGTCATCACTAAAATTTTGTAGGGAGAAACACGCTGGTCAATTAAGTGTGCAACTCGATAGGTCAACGTTCTTGTTTTTCCGCTACCAGCTCCTGCTAAAATGAGTAAAGGCCCTTTATTATATATAACAGCTTCATGCTGCTTTGGATTTAAATCATTCACATTCAAAATAGATCCCCTCCTACTCTGTTTATTTTACCATAAACTGTTGGTTTAGAATGTATACCACAAAAAAAAGCAAACAACTAATCGTTGCTTGCTTGATAATACGTGACTTAAACTTTTAAGGTTTTCCACTTACCACGTGCGAAACGTATGCTGATTAAGATTGAGCGGATGAATTGATCACCAACCATTCCCATCCAAGCCCCAATCAGTCCCCAGTGTAAGACATACACGCAAAAAGCGGCAATCGATAAACGAACGATCCAAACACTACCCGCTGTAATGTAGGTAACCCAACGGGTATCACCCGCTCCTCGTAATCCACCCGATAACACAATATTAATAGCCATCGATGGTTGTACAAGTGCGACGATCCGTAAGGCTTGCGCCGCTTTGTCCACAACTGAAGCATCATCCGTAAAGATACTGACAATTTGGAAAGGAAAGAAGTAGAAAGCAAAACCCATCACAATCGCTAAAGCAACAGCCATATTGCGCGCAATGTACCCTGCTCTTTCAGCTAAATCCGGTCTTTCAGCACCCAAATACTGTCCAACCAAGGTGGTTGCAGCTACTCCGAAACCCCAGCCTGGCATGAAGGATAAGGATTCAGCACGAATGGCAATTTGGTGAGCGGCGTAAGTTGCTGTTCCTAGACTCGTTAAGATAATCGTAAAAACGATTTGCGCAAACCGCATGGCAACCGATTCCATCATAGCTGGAATACCAATATTCAGGATGCGCTTTATGGGAACAAGCTTGAGACGAAAATCATCTTTAAGGCTTAGTTTTATCGCTTTTTCCCCTTTGAAAATGACGCGTACAATCAGGAAACAACCAACGATTTGGGCGATAGTAGTTGCCAGTGCAGCTCCGGAAACACCCATTTTAGGAGCGCCAAGGTTACCGAATATCAACATATAATTCAGCACGGGATTAACGATATTGACCACGATGTTCACATACATAGAAGTTTTAGTGTCGCCGGATCCGCGCAGCATACTTGTGAAGATCATGGTGATTAGACTAAAAGCTAAACCAATAGTCCGCCATCTTATGTAACCGACTCCTAGTGCGATTACGTCATCGGCAGCCCCTAATAATACTAAACTCTCACGGGCAAAAATACTGAAAATGACAAAGGTCACAGCAGAAAGAATCATTGTGAGAGAAACAGACTGTCGAGCGATGACCATCGCCCCTTCTTTGTCGTCTGCACCGATGTGGCGTGCTACGAGAGCTGTAGTCCCTGTACGAATAGCAGCAAAGGCAGTTGTTGCCAACATAATAATTTGCCCGCCTAAGCCGACTGCGGCAATTGATGAGGCTCCTAAGCGCCCAACCATGGCCATATCAACGATTCCAACAACCGTCAAAAGCATCATTTCTATAATGACAGGCCAAGCTAACTGCCAAATGACCTGCAAAAGGGACTTATTAGGATCTATGATCGACTTACGCCTAATCTTAATCTGATCTGAAGGACGATCTATATTGACTTGTTCTGTTTTCTTCTGATTTTTATCTTCTATCTTATCCAAAGTATATCTCCTAAATATTTCGAGTGTAGAAATGACCATGAACAACTTAACGCAATAAACGAAGGATGTCAAGTTTAAGTAACAATAAATGATTTTGTTCTCGAAATATAATAAATGATATATCATATTGGGGTGAACTTTGCTACAATTGTACTGTTATTAAAAATTCGTAAATGATTTAATTGCTTGGAGGGCTATTATGGCGAAGAAAAAAGGATTCTTCTCAGGAATGTTCAGTAACAAAGAAGTGTTTGGATGGGTCATGTATGATTGGGCGAACTCAGCCTTTGCTACAACGATTATGGCAGCTGTACTACCCGTCTATTATTCGGATGTTGCTGCTGTAAATTTAGCACCTAATATACGCACATCGTATTGGGGTTATACGACATCTTTTGCAATGTTGCTCGTTGCACTCTCTATTCCACTACTGGGAGCAATCGCTGACCACCTCAATGCGAAGAAACGATTTTTGCGATTTTTTGCTTATCTAGGCTGTTTAGCGACAACTTTGCTCGTATTGATTGAAACAGGGGATTATCTTTTATGTTCAATCCTCTATATTATTGGCAACCTTGGTTTTGCCTGTGCCAATGTTTTTTACGACAGTTTACTCGTCAATGTAGCTGCCGAAGAAGATATGGATCGAGTCTCCTCCGCAGGTTACGCTATGGGATACCTTGGTGGTGGACTTTTACTGATTATCAATCTTGTTATGATTCTCTTCCCTGAGAAGCTTGGTATACCTGCAGGTACTTGGCCAGCTAGACTTTCCTTTGTATCTGTTGGTATTTGGTGGCTCATTTTCTCAATTCCAATCTTTCGCTACGTTAAAGAAGGAAAAAGTAACGGCACTAAGCGTCAAAAATTCCCTCCACTCTCAGTTGGATTTACTCGTTTAGGTAATACCTATAAAGAAGCGAGTAAGTACAAACACCTATTCAGATTTATTGTTGCTTTTTGGCTTTATAATGATGGTATCGGTACAATTATGCGTATGGCGACTATTTATGGGCGTGAAATTGGGATTGATGCTAACGCATTGATTGGAGCACTACTCCTAACGCAATTTGTTGCTTTCCCTTTCTCTTTTCTCTTTGGTTGGATCGCTCAAAAGATCAATACAAAAAAAGCCATCTACATCACATTGATTATCTATTCCGGCATTGTATGCTATGGTTTCTTCCTAGATTCTGCCTTTGATTTTTGGATTCTAGCCTTTATGGTGGGAACCGTTCAGGGTGGGGCGCAAGCATTAAGCCGTTCACTCTATGCTTCAATGGTCCCCAAACACAAATCAGCAGAATTCTTCAGCTTCATGGGAATATCCTCAAAGTTTGCAGCAATCGTCGGCCCACTGGTTTTTGCTGTTGTAGGACAAATTACCGGGTCTAGTCGCAACGGCATCGTGTCACTGGTGCTTTTCTTTATACTAGGTATGGTTGTTTTAAGAAGTGTCGATGTTGATGAAGGTCGCCGCATCGCTCAAATAGAAAACGCTCAATACCAGTAGAATAATTACAACTAGAACAACGGTCTTAATTTACTAATGCCGTTGTTTTTTGTATCATTAGAGCAGTTATAATAATATGGTTTGATGAAGCAGGACTACATTTTGGAGGTTCATGATGAATAAAATCAATGATTTAGGAAATCAAGTCGTAAAATGGATGCAGAAGACGAATCCATTTTTGGCCACACGCTACGGAACTTATTTATATGAGGATCAAGTTCCTGATTTTAGTCAAGAGTCGATTGCATTACAAATCGCTGAATTAGAACAGTTTCAGGTCTCTCTTAACAAGATCAAGCATCAAGATTTATCCACCCATCAACAGGTTAATTGGGCCTTGGTTGACATTACGATTCGTCAGCATTTGCGTCAACTCAAGGTAATCAAACATCATGAATTGGATCCTGGGTATGTGGCTAGTCAGATTATGGGAATTAGCTATCTGATGTTGAGTCGAAACTATATGCCATTAAACAAACGATTAGATAACCTCCAAAAACGTCTAAATAAGACTAGCAAGATGCTGAAAGCAAGTCGCTCTATGGTCATTAACCCTCCCCTAGAATTCACAAAGCAAGCCATCGCTCAGTGCCAACGAGGTGGACTTCGCTTTTTCAAAGAGAATGTCCCACTAATGATTGAAGCACAAGGTGGAACAATTACGAATAGCTTACAAAATACGTTGGACCATGTGATTGAAGCCTTCGAGTGTCATCTCCATTACCTTGAAGAGCTATTACCGCATTCTAATGGTGATTTTGCAATTGGCGAATCCGTATTTAATGAGATGCTCAAAGACGATTATATGATGGAATATGACTGTGAAAGCCTAATCACCAAAGGTTGGGCGTTGCTCATTGCTACTGAAAGCCAGTTAGAAGCGCTTGCAGCAGAAATCAACCCAACCAGCAATTGGCAAGCGATTATTGAAGAAATGAAAGAAGACCATCCTCATGAGAATGGTCTCCTTGAAGCCTATCAAAAGGAGTTAGATCGCGTACACCGCTTTGTAATTGAACATGAAATTGCTGATATTCCCCCACGCGAAGAATTGATTATCATTGAAACACCACCACATATGCGCAGTCTCTTCCCTTATGCGGGTTACAGCGGTCCAGCAGTATTTGATGATTTCCAAAGTGGACGCTTTTGGGTTACGCCTGTTGAACCTGAGTGGTCCAAAGAAATGAAAGCGCAAAAGTTACGTGAACATATGATTTATAAGTTGCCCGTATTTGTCTTGCATGAGGGTTACCCTGGACACCATTTACAGATCACAACACAGCATCGCATTACTGAAGATATTCGCAAAATTATTCATAATAATTTATATTGCGAAGGTTGGGCCTTTTACTGTGAAGAGTTATTAGAAGATCTGGGTTTCATCAATGAACCGAAGACGAAACTCTCACGTTTGAAAGATCAACTTTGGCGGGCTTCGAGAATCATCATTGATGCGAGTGTTCACTCAGGACGCATGTCATTTACTGAAGCCGTCGATTTCTTAGTTGAGAGGGCCCATTTAGAGCGTTTGAATGCTATTGCTGAAGTAAATCGCTATATTAAAAACCCATTAAGACCGATGAGTTACTTAATGGGTAAATTAGAAATTCAGAAGATCGCTGAAGATTACAAAGCATACATGGGTGACGACTACTCGATGAAAATCTTTCATAACGCCTTACTGGCATTAGGTGCCATTCCCCCTGCACTGGTTCGCAAAGAATTAATCGGTTAAAATCCAGTTAGACCTCCCTTCCCCTACGTGTAATAATCAAATGACTTTAATATTTTATATAAATCCGCAGTGATGCGGATTTTGTTTTAGTAAAATTTATTAAAAACTTATTATACAGTTTGTTTGCATTTCAAACTAGTTTATATATATATCTATAAAACTTTGCGTCTTAAATTAGATGATTTGATAAATCACAGAGTAAAATCAGTCCCCGGTCCCATAAGAAAAAGCGAGCACCTACGCTTCATGAGGACACTCGCTTACGAATAATTGATTATCTACAGGCTTTCGGCCAATCGACGTATTTTAGCAGTATTTGAACCGTTTTCTGCAAGCCGATCCGATCTTCTTCATCAAAACGTGCGAACAGAGGACTATCAATATCCAGAACCCCCCAAAAGTTGTTCGAGGAATCAAGTATCGGCACAACTATTTCTGAATTCGATGCAGAATCACAAGCAATATGATCTGGGAATTGATGAACATCGGGTACAACCTGCGCACTAAGCTCAAGTGCAGCCGCACCACATACCCCTTCGCCCACTGCTATATGGGTACATGCAGGATGTCCCCAGAAAGGTCCTAGGACCAACTCATTGTCTTTATACAGGTAGAAACCTACCCAATTAATATCCTCTATGAAATGGCCAAATAATGCAGCAGAATTACTGAGATTAGCAAGCCAATCTTTTTCATCACGAATTAGGCCTTCAAGAATCTCGTTTAAGTGCTCATAAAAATCGAGCTTAGTCGCATATTCCTTCTTACTGTAGGTAAACATTTTAATACCCCCTATCTTTCCAAATCATTATAACAAGTTAATAATTCTTCGTAAACCTTTGTTATGTTGCAGGATATTTAAGATACGTGTAAAAGAACCTATATAACATCATAAGGAGGTCGAAACCAATTAAAATACTTTATAATGGTAAAATCCACACTGTAGATAAGGAAAATTCAGTTGTCGAAGCCATTGCGCTAAAAAATCATCGAATCATTGCTAGCGGTCCATCTGAATACGTCTTAACGTTTGGTGATCGTGATACGGAACGAATTGATTTACAAGGTCGAACTGTATTGCCAGGTATTTTTGATTCGCACAACCATGTCGGAGCAGCTGGTGTTTTACTAAAAGGCGTTATGCTATTCGGAGCAAAAGATCTTAAAGAAATGCAGAAACGCGTCGCTGAACGCATCTCCGAGTCTGAGCCAGGCGCCTGGATTCGTGGCGGTGGCTGGATTGAGAGTCAATTCGCAGAGTATCGTGAACCAACTTGTTGGGACCTTGATGCAGTTGCACCAAAGAATCCTGTAATCTTAAGCCGACTTTTTGGTGGTGTCGTTGTTAATAGCATGGCCCTGCGACTTGCGGGTATTACTAAAGACACTCCTGATCCGTGGCGCGGGGTGATTGGCCGGGATCCAAAGACTGGACGGCCAAATGGAATGCTCTATAACAATGCCTCGAACTTAGTCACTGAGATTATGCCTGTTGGCCAAGCGAGTGGCACCGTTCAAGAGGCCCAGAATGATATTCTGCGCGCCTTAACGGAGTATCAAAAATACGGAATCACTTCAATCATTGACCCTGGCGTCACGGCTATGCGTCGCTATGCCTACCAAGACCTTTATCAACATGGTCGATTGCCTATCCGCATCAATATGATGCCTGTTTATAATGGTTTATATGCGGCTCAGGGCAAAGACTTATCCCCTATGGTAGAAAATATGGGTGTGGTAAATGGCTTTGGAAATGAGTGGTTAAGCTTAGGAGCTCTCAAAATGGCCATAGATGGTGGCTTAGGCAGTCAATCCGCTTGGCTGAATGAACCTTACCTTAACGGCAAAATGAGTGATTTGCCGTTGCGCTTGGACATTGATCAACTTGGTAGCTATTTTGATACAGCTCAGAAAAACCATTGGTCAGTGGGGATTCACTGCTGTGGCGATAAAGCACAAGATGTTGCTGTGCAACGCTTTGTAGAGACAATTGATCGTTATCCGAATCCAGCTGCGCGGCATAATATTATCCATGGGTATTTCGCATCTCCTGAATCTTTAGAGAAAATGCGGAAGTATCAGATTGGTGTGTCAGTACAACCCGGTTTTATGTATGTTGAGGGCGATATCTACTTTGATGCGGTCGAAGAAGCGCGTATTCAACGCTTTAAGCCTCTAAGAACCTATATTGACGCTGGCATACTTGTTGCTGCGAACTCTGACATGACTTCAGCACATTATAATCCTTTCCTTGGTATGTATAGTGCTGTAGCCAGAAAAACCTCTCAGGGACGCAGTTTGGGAACCGAGGAGCGCATAACACGTACCGAGATGTTACGACTGTTTACAATCAACGGAGCGAAGTTAGCCTTCATGGATCAGTTTACTGGTTCATTAGAGGTTGGCAAGGTGGCCGACTTAATCGTCATCAGTGATGACATCATGACCATAGAAGAAGAAGCGATTAAAGACCTCAAAGTCTTGCTCAATATTACCAATGGAGAAATCGTGCACAACATACTTTAGTCAGATGTTAGGGGAACATGGTCAATAGCCGCGTTGCGTCCGTTGAAAGCGCTGACGCGCGTTGAACAGTAGTTAAACGATTGTAAATGGAAGCGTTAGAGCGCCTTTTTGTGTAGTTGGTTAAGGGTTATAGTAATCAAGAGATCAGAATTTGCTTTGCCTGTAGCTACAGCAGACAGTATACAGGCTGGTTAGGATTCTATTTAAAGCGAGGCGTCGCTACATAGGTAGCTACGCCTCGAATATTACCGCGATGCGCGGCAACTCTTACTGAGGATTTGTTGTCAGAGTGGCACGC
>CAZVAO010000001.1:11407-23991 GCA_964625175.1 uncultured Clostridiaceae bacterium | reverse complement strand
CGATCTTCAAGGTGACGCAACTGTTTGAAATTATGAGGTTCATCTGGATAACGAACCATCACAGCAGTCTTTCCCTGGCGCTTAATTGCAGTAAATAGCTCTTCACTTTGACTGATTGGACAGCGATAGTCCTTCTCTCCATGAATCAATAACACTGGCGTTTCGATACGGTAAGCATAATTGATTGCTGAGCGATCTAATAATTTGATTGGATTATCCCAAGGGTTTCCACCACTGTGCTTTTCAGCAAACGTAAAACCGATATCACTAGTTCCATACATACTATGTCGATTCGTGACTGGGGCACCAATAACGGCGGCCTTAAAGCGATTGGTCTGGGTGATAGCCCATGATGAAATATAGCCCCCATAAGACCAACCGGTAATTCCAACTCGTTGACGATCCATGTAACCAGAGCGAATCATATAGTCTAGGCCAGCCATGATGTCCTCATAGTCTCCCCCACCCCAGTCTAAATAAACCTTGTTCGCAAATTCAAAACCATAGGAAGAAGAGCCTCGCGGATTGACATAGGTTACAGCATAGCCATTTGTAGCCAAGAGTTGGGTTTGGAACATAAAGGCACTGCCGTAAACACCATGGGGCCCACCATGGACAAATAAGACGCCTGGTAGTGGTGTTTGACGATCCCAATCACCAGGTGTTAATGACCACCCTTCCATGGGTAGACCTTCAGCGCCAAAGTAATTATATCTTTCGCCAACAGCTAAATTTATCTCTTCGTTAATCCAGCTATTTGTTTCGTAGAGTAATTTTTCCTCGTTATTTGTGAGAAGAACGAGATCATCTGTACGCGTCATACTGCCCACAAGCAGTAAGTACTGATCGCCATTCTTAGCAAATGCCGAGAGACTGCGCATTTTATCCTGCCAGATGACAAGTCCACGCGTGTGTTCACCACGATGAACTTCAGTTAGAGCACTCGCTCCTCCATCACAGAATAATAATAGGAATCCACTGTTGTCAGGCAGCCATTCATATTTCGGAGTCGAAGAACCCATTCGTTCGCCACTACTAGGCATTTTACCGAGTTGACGATAGAAGTTAATCGTGGTATTTTCTAGTTCCCCTAACTGATACGTTTGATCCGCATCACAAGGATAAATATAGATGTTTTCAAACCAGAGATTTGGATCCCGTAAATCGCATGCCCAAAAAGCTAAAGCCGTTCCATCAGGCGCAAGTAATAAGTTGGAAATGTTCCCCTGACCTGCTACAATCGTTTCCTGTGCAAAGGACTTAAGACAAATCCGAACCACATTCTGCTTCTGCAAACCAGCGTAATCTTTACCCTGATAGGCAACTGCATATAATTTGTCATCTTCAGCAGAGAATACGGGATAGCCATAATCGATATCTATGTGACTGACTTGAACAACGTTATTCCATTCCACCGCACTCTCTTCAGGCAATTTTGCTATAAACAACTGGTGCGTTTTGTAACCAAGGTAGCCGATTTCGTTAAAACGATACTTAATAGTGTTAATGACTTTGATATCCGATTGATATTCACCTTCAGCAGCTTCTATAACCCCTTCTTGAAGCATTTCTTTATGGGCATCACTGGCCGGTGCGCCTTCATAGGGCACCCAATCCGTATCTTTTTGATATTTTTTACTGACAAACGCCAGTTGGTCACTGCCGTTCGACCAAACTGGAGGTGATGAAATATTTTGGTCTGTTACAAGGCATTTTAGTTCTCCTGAAAGAAGATCCAGTAGATATATGGTGCTTTTCTTTTCAACTTTACCTATAAAAGCTAGGTATTTACCATCTGGAGAAAAACGGGGATTACGTGCATTCAACTGCCAATCCGTTACTCGTAGCGGTGTGTCATTTTCATCTAGTCGAAATATTGCAGTTTGTTTCTTGTTTTCCTGAGCTAAAGGTTCTTGTTTAACAAAATAAATGTTCTTACCATCAGGCGTCCATTGCGGATCGGCAATAGCCTCAAATCTTAGAATATCACGCGCTAAAAATGATCTTTTCATAGGATCCTCCTTGACTTTAATTACTTACTTATTCTCTATCGTTCACAATTATCCTTTATAAATACTGGATTCAAAGAATACCCTAGCTACTAAAGTACATAAATTTAAAAACAAAGATGAGCAGGAAGTCCTGCTCATCTTTATATATTCTGTCATAGACTTAATAATGTACGATTGATTGTCTTTTGTCTCTAATTATAAAGCAATCAAAGTTGCTAATTTTGCACTAATGATTATCGCTGCTATCATTAATGATACGGAAATCGCTTTCACAAAATCTCTATTTCTAGTCAACATTACCAACATTCCCCCTGCATTATGCACCTACTAAACGTTTCTATATACCAGAAACCTTAAATACTATAGCATATTGTCTGATCAATTACAAGGGTAGTAAGCCAAATGATTTATTCCTCAAAAATAGAACGAATAATGTCTAGGGCCCAGTCTAGCTCTTCTTTGGAAATAATCAAAGGCGGAGCTAAACGAATGACATTATCATGCGTTTCTTTACACAAAAGACCCATTTCTTTGAGTTTTTCGCAAAATGGACGAGCGGACTCTGTTAATTCGATTCCAACAAAAAGACCACGGCCCCGCAATTCGACAATTTTACTACTTTTTATCTTCTGAAGTTCACCTAATAGATAGGTACCTAATTCGGCAGATCGTTCAGGAAGATTCTCGTCTACGATCACATCTAGGGCGGCGATCGCGACAGCACACGCTAGTGGATTGCCACCAAAAGTAGAGCCATGTGATCCAGGTTCAAATACCCCTAGAATCTCTTCATTAGCTGCAACGCAAGATACGGGCATCATTCCACCACTCAGTGCTTTACCGATAATATAGATATCAGGTTCAACATTTTCCCAATCGCAGGCAAACATTTTACCTGTACGCCCTAAACCGGTTTGGATTTCATCCGCCACCATTAGTACATTTTCTTTAGCACATAAATCCGCAGCTGCTTTTAAATAACCTTTTGGTGGAATATTTATACCTGCCTCGCCTTGAATCGGTTCGAAGAAGAATGCCGCAGTATTTGGTGTAATTGCAGCTTCGAGAGCCTCAATATTACCATAGGGTACAAGCTTTATACCAGGTAGCATTGGGCCATATCCCCGTTTATACTTAGGTTCAGAGGATAGTGAAACAGCCGTCATAGTACGTCCGTGAAAATTGCCAATACAAGCAATGATTTCAGCACAATCTGCTGGTATTTTTTTAACAAAGTAACCCCAGCGCCGAGCGGCCTTAAAAGCAGTCTCTACGGCCTCCGCACCTGTATTCATCGGTAAAACCATGTTTTTTCCTGTTATTGAGCAAACCTTCTCGAAAAAAGGTCCCATTTGATCATTATGAAACGCTCTAGACGTCAACGTAACACGATGAGCTTGGTTAATCATTGCCTCAAGAATCTTTGGATGACAATGACCCTGATTAACAGCTGAATAGGCACTTAACATATCCATGTACCGTTTACCTTCTGGATCGGTCACCCAAACACCTTTGGCCTCTGATATTACGATTGGTAACGGCTTATAGTTACGTGCGCCATACTTCTCAGTTAAATTAATTAAAGATTGACTTGACATAAAAACACCTCCTAATCTAGTTTGATATGAGGAGCGAGATTACCCAATGAAGACCCCTTAAATACATAACGCATGGGACTCATAGAGCTAAGCGTCCCAGCAACGGGTGCAAGAATAGGTTGCCCCGCAATGGATCCGAGCACTTGACCTTGCTTGACGATCTCCCCTGCTTTGGTTTGTGGCACGAATAGACCTTCAATCTGAGCCTTCTGTGAAAGCAGTCGATCACACCAGCGTGGATTCGGTTGACGATATTCACCTTCAGTCATCTCTAATTGGATCAGCATCCCGACTAGTGCTTCATAAGCTGACTGACCTGCATCTTGATCAATCATGCCTTTTTCTCCACCACCTGGCAATTCAATGATGACTGCAGCACGATCTAAAGCGCAGGTTTCCACAAAGAGTTGACCTGGTGTACCACCAGACTGAACGGCTATAGGAATATCTAACATGGCTGCCAGTTTTTTAGCTTTTGGATATTGGCTGAAAACACCAAGAATATAACTCGATCCCCAGACACCACAGCAATGAAGATCAACGATATAATCGGCTGTCTGTGATTCAACCCAAAGCGCATTGCAGACGCGCTGTGTCAGTGATCCATTCGGATCACCTGGGAAAATGCGATTCATGTCAAGATTATCATAAGGAGAGGTGCGTTCCATACGCCTAAATGCAGTCGGATTGCACACTGAAATGATTTTAACAGACCCTTTTAACAGTTTATGGGTTTCTAAATACTCAAACAATAATTTAGAAGCATAGACCCCTGTTGCTTCGCCACCGTGAATCGCACCTGTAATTAGAACCTCTGGTTTGCCTTCCCCGAAAACAACAACATCTAAGTTCGATTCGATGAAATCTTTGATTTCTAATTGATATTTACGCATTTTTCGTTCTTTCAAATACAAGTTTACCTGCAACGTACACTTGTTCGGTATCGGTTAGATTACTTAATGGATGTCCATCCCAGATTACGACATCTGCTTCTTTACCTACTTCTAGACTACCTAATCGATCACCAAGGCCGATGATTTCTGCCGCATTGATTGTAATACATTTAAACGCTTCTTCTTCAGGAAGGCCGTTTCGTACAGCTAGTCCTGTTTGAACGGCAAGATACTTGGTTGGAGAAGAACTGTCAACCATGATCGCTGTTTTAACTCCTGCTTCAACTAGAACGGCTGGAGTTGTCATACGTACATCCCAGAGCTCCTGCTTGGCTGGACCCATCAGTAATGGTCCAACAACCACGTCGATACCCTTCTCTGCAATCAAATCAGCAACTAAATAGCCTTCTGTACAATGCTCTAAAGTGTAATCCAAGCCAAACTCATCACCTAAACGCATAGCCGTTACAATATCATCACAGCGATGACAATGAATTCGGGCTCTTAGTTCACGTTTAAGTACTTTACCTAAAGCCTCAAGTCCAAGATCGCGAGGTGGCGTAGGTTTACCCTCTTTTGCAGCATAGTCGATCTTATTCAAGTAATCCTGTGCTTTGATAAAGGCTTTGCGGAAAGTAGCCGCATTTCCCATGCGGGTCATCGGCATCTGTTTGCGCTCACCATAATTGCGCTTTGGGTTCTCACCTAGTGCAAATTTCATTGCCTCTGTTCCAGGAATGACCATATCATACACCGTCTTACCATACGTTTTCATGGCAAAACCTGTTCCACCAATAATATTAGAGCTTCCTGGACCCGTATAGACTGTGGTAACGCCTGCGGCTAAGACAGGTGGAAAAGCTGGATCGTTTGGATTTAATGAATCAATTCCGCGCAAAGCGGCTTGAACCGGTCCTGTTTTTTCATTGCCATCGGAAGTGGCGGGCACGCTAGGTTCTCCAAATAGTCCGATATGGGCGTGAGCATCAATAAGTCCTGGAGTGACCCATTTACCTTGTGCATCAACGACTGTTGCGTCTGATGGAACCGTCGTGCTCTGATCGCCAACAACAACGATTTTACCATCCTCAATGATTAAAGTGCCCTTTTCAATAATACCATTTGTAACCGTTTGTAATTTTCCATTAATAATTGCTAACATAGTTTTCTCCTTCTATTTTTGATAAACGACTTCTCCGTCGATTAAAACACATTCCGTGGACGTATAGGTGAAGAACGGATTGCCATCCCAAACAACCAGGTCTGCATCCTTACCAACTTCAAGACTACCGACACGGTCTGCAATTCCGAGAACTTCAGCAGGATTTATCGTAACTGCCTTAAAAGCCTCTTCTTCAGGCAAGCCAAAGCGGACCAGAACCCCCGCATGTAACGATAGCCATCGTGTCTCTGAACCACGATCTACCATACAACACACTCTTCCTCCTGCTTTATGAATCAAGGCAGCATTTTCAGGTGTTGTATACCATAATTCGTGTTTTTTGGGAGGGGATAAGTTTGGCCCGCAAATACTCATGACATTTTTTTCAGCAAGTATATCGGCCACCATATACCCCTCTGATGAATGCTCAATAGCAAACTTAAAGTTAAATTCCTCCGCAATTCGGATTGCAGTAATAATATCGTCTGCGCGATGGGCATGCATCCTGGCTTTCATTTCGCCTCTAAGTAGTGGCAACAAGGCTTCTGCGCTCAAATTTCGCGCTATGGTTTTCCCCTCAGCTTTTGATTGATCCAACTCAGCTGCATAATTTTGAGCCGCAACAAGAGCTTCACGTAAAACAGCCGCATTACCCATCCGAGTCGCTGGTGCTTTATTACGAGCCCCATAATTACGCTTTGGGTTCTCCCCTAATGCCATTTTCATAGCCTCAGTCCCTGGGATCACCATTTCATCAATCGTATTCCCACGCAATTTTATTGCAACGCCCGTTCCACCAATCACATTCCCACTACCAGGACCTGTAAAGGCTGTGGTAACGCCTGCATTGCGTACCGTAATGATTGCTGGATCTTGCGGGTTAATAGCATCTATAGCGCGCAGTTCGGATTGAACAGGTCCAACCATTTCGTTAAAATCAGCACTTGCCGGAACTTGAGGTTCTCCCCATATCGCAATATGGGAATGGGCTTCAATAAAGCCAGGCGTAACCCATTTACCCGTGGCATCTATAACTTCTGCACCTTTAGGTATAACGAGATTCACATCGCCGACCGCAACAATCTTACCTTTGTCGATTAGTACTGTCCCATTTTCAATGACACCGTTAGTAATTGTGAGTACTTTACCATTCGTTATTGCTTTCATATTTCACCTTCTCCTGTGATTAAAATCACATTATTAACATTATATATTTCTAGTTAGAAGATTGTTTTCCTGCTAAATTTAGTGGTATATTATTATTCATTGGAGGGATTATCATGACAATTCAACTTTATTATCAAAATCCATATATCAAAGAACTAAGTGCGTATATTGTTGCAACTGAAAAAGCGGCTGATGGTTATTGGATTTGCTTGGATCAAACTATTTTTTATCCTGAAGGTGGCGGCCAGCCTGACGACTATGGCACAATCGGTGGACAGCCGTTGATCAAGTCGAAAATTGACGGTGATGCCATCTATCACCTAGTAAAAGAAAAGCCATCGTCCAATCAAGTGCGGTGTCAACTGGACTGGAAAAGACGATTTGATCATATGCAACAACATGCAGGTCAGCACATTCTCTCAGGTGTCGCGGATAAAGAACTACAAGCAGCAACAGTTGGTTTCCATTTAAGTGCACATTACACTACTGTCGATCTTGCAGTCGAACACCTTTCGCAGAAACAGTTAATGGCACTTGAAACATCCGCCAATGAACTTGTTTTCGCAAACTTACCCATCAAAACCTATTTTGTTAATCAAGAGGAACTATCCCGCTTAGATTTACGTAAACAGCCGAAAGTTTCTGAAAACATCCGCATTGTTGAGCTGAATCAATATGACTACTCTCCATGTGGAGGCACCCACCCTCACTCTACCGGTGAGATCGGCCTCATTAAAATCATCAAAACTGAGCGCATTCGTCAAAGTGTTCGCGTCTACTTTGTCTGTGGCTACCGGGCACTTACTGACTATTCCCAGAAAACCAACAGTATTAACAAGCTCGTCGAATTGACATCGGTTTCGGAAGACAACATTGTTGAAACCGTTGAAAAAATGATCCAAACGGACAAAGAAAAACATAAAATGCTTAACACTCTAAACACCAAACTCTTAGAATATCGTTCTCAGGAATTGATCGCTAATGGCTACACAGAAAATGGATTTTTAATTGTTGAAACGACTACCGATGCACTAGATATGAATCAATTACGCCAGCTAGGCGCTATGATTAGCAAGGACACTCCGCAAACCATTGCACTATTGGCTTCAGTAATTGACGCTGTGCCTCGGCTATTAGTGAGCAGCAGTGGGCTTGAGAATAAACATCTTGGACAACTATTTAAAACCATTATTGCACAATATGATGGCAGAGGCGGCGGCAACAACTATTCTGCACAAGGCAATTGTGCATCCGCGGATCAAATTCCTCTAATATTTCGTCAGCTAAAGCAAGAATTACTTTCTTAGTTCTATTCCCTCACTTAGAATGAGCGATGGATATGTAACACTGATTTAATTGCTAAGTTGTAAAGCTTTTATGGAAATCATTGAAAAACTATTATTGACGAAACTATTAATTGTCGTAAAGCGTTTTCAACGTTGACCCAGTGGTTGCATCATCGTGATGGTGTATCGTGCTCAAATTATTCCGAAAAGCTGTCGTCCAAATTTCTTGGCGCGACAGCTTTTTTGATTTGATAGCTCTTATTTTAGATTGTAAAGCTCACTGTATTTCCCTTTGATATAGCGGAAGTAGGCATCTGTTTTAAGTTTGCTACCCGTTGTCTTGACCATAAGTTCCTGTGGTGTATACATACATCCATAATCATGTAGATTGCGTCGTGTCCAAGTGAGCAACTCACTGTAGTCGCCATTCTTAAACGCATCTGTGAGATCTGGCTTCTGTTCCACTGCAGCCTCGTACAATTGAGCTGCCATCACATTGCCTAGCGTATAGCCTTGGAAACTACCACCGAAAGAACCTGACCAATGGATGTCCTGTAGCACTCCCTGTGTTGGGCATGGTGGTACAATTCCTAAATATTCTTCAAATTTTTTATTCCAAATTTGTTCTAAATCTTCTACCTGATACTTCCCTTCTAGTACGCCTTTTTCGATTTCAAAACGAATCATAATATGCAAGTTGTAAGTAACCTCATCTGCCTCTACTCGAATAAATGATGGTTGCACGCCATTTATGGCGCGATACCAATCTTCGACTGTCACATTTCTCGTCTGTTCTGGAAAATAAGCCTTAATTACTGGGTAGAAGAAATTCGTAAAGGTACGTGATCGCCCAACATTATTCTCCCACATGCGCGACTGGGACTCATGCATACCTGCTGAAATGCCATCCATAATCGGTGTGCGACTGTATTCGACAGGAATCCCTTGCATATATTGTCCATGGCCAGCTTCATGCAGAAACCCAAAGAAACACGGCTTAAAGTCAAAACGCTTAATACGTGAAGTAATGCGCGTGTCTTGCGGTGTGAAGGAAATTGAAAATGGATGGAGGGATGGATCACAACGTCCCTCATGCAATTTGAATCCAATTTGGCGCACAGCAGCCTGTCCTAGCTTCCACTGTTGATCAGGTTCAAATTCCTTCGTAAGTAGTTTATTAATCTCTTCATCTTGTTGGCTAGCAATTTGCTGGACAAGCGGTACTAAAAAAGTGCGCAGTTCTTGGAATATGTGCTCGATTTCTTTGGTGTTAAAACCAGGCTCAGATTGATTGACCAGAGCATCCATAGGATGGTCTTGATAGCCTAGTGCCTCAGCCGTTTGTTTTGCTAATTCGATATTGCGTTTAAGAGCTGGAACAAAAAGTTGGAAGTCCTCTGCTTCACGGGCTTTAACCCAAGCCATATATCCCTCCGCACTTGCTATTGCTTTTGCTTGCACAAGTTCTTTAGGAAGTTTGGTAGCTTTGTCATAAGCCCTTTGCGCGGCTCGAATCATACCTGCCTCTACCGAATGGAAATCGAGTTGTGCTGCTAGAGGTTGCAAATCGTTAAGAATCTTAGCAAACTCTGGAGATGTCATTCGTTCATGAATTAACTTTTGTATGAGCGCCGATTGGTGGCTTCTAGCCTGATTGCCGCTGCGTGGCATTTGAGTTTTTTGGTCCCAGTAGAGTACCTTAGCCGTACTGGTTAGATCTGCGATGTCACACCAATAATTGAGAAGTGCATCAATTTTCATAAAAAAAATACCTCCATAGGATAGTATTAATACTATTCTATAAAAGTATCTAAATCTCCTGCTACAATCTAATAGGCAATAGGTGTGATAATGGGTTTGCCATCACGATCCACTAGAGGGCATAAGCCACCAGCTTGACCTTCACTATAATAAAGATAATTGACACCCGTTTTTTGATCGACAATAATCCGCACACTTCGCAATAGTCCAGCTTTTTCTTTCTCAACAATAAATCGATCACTCACTGCAATCCCTCCTTTGACTCATAATGTAGTTTTCCCCATATAGAGTACCGATAAACCATCATTCATTCTGAATATCAAATACATATAGTCTTTAACCCTAATGAAGTGAGATGGTACTTAGATTAAATTGCAATAAACACCTACCACAGCAGGTGTTTTAGGCGTTATGATTTCTCACCATAGGTCAGATAAAAATGATCGCGCAATTCCAACAAAGTATCATCTTCAATTGCTAGTCGAATTTTCTTCATTAAATCAATTAAAAAATATAAATTGTGATAGGAGAGAAGCCGTTGACCAAGCGTTTCTTTTGCTTTGAAAAGGTGTCTGAGATAGGCCCGGCTATAATTTCTACAGGTATAACAATCGCAGTTCGGATCAAGTGGCGTGAAGTCATGTGCGTGTCCGGCATTTTTAATATTGATTGGTCCATTAGAGGTCATGACTTTGCCATGCCGAGCGATACGAGTTGGTAAAACACAATCGAACATATCAATACCTCGAATAACACCTTCAATTAAACAATCTGGCGACCCCACCCCCATTAAATAGCGGGGTTTATCAGAAGGCATATGAGGCACAACTTCTTCAAGCATTTCATACATAATTGGCTTCGGTTCACCGACACTTAGGCCACCAATACTGTAACCTGGTAGGTCAAGGTCAGCCAAAAATTTAGCACTTTCAATTCGAAGATCTTGATAGAATGCCCCTTGAACAATGCCAAATAAAGCTTGCTCATCTGGCCTCATATGGGCTTTCTTGCTACGAATGGCCCAACGGTGGGTGCGGTTCATAGCCTGTTTGGCATAGTCATAATCACAAGGATACGGTGCACATTCATCGAAAGCCATAATAATGTCAGCCCCTAACTGATTCTGAACTCTGATTGAATCTTCAGGACGCATAAAATGATAAGAGCCGTCGTGATGCGATTGAAAACGAACGCCGTCTTCTGTGATTTTATTGAGTGCACCTAAACTAAATACTTGGAAACCCCCACTATCTGTTAAGATTGGTCTGTTCCAATTCATAAACCGATGTAGACCACCTGCTTCAGCCACAATTTCGCTACCTGGTCGCAGATAAAGGTGATAGGTATTGCTTAGTATGATTTCCGCACCCATCTCGTGCAATTCACGTGGATCCAATGTTTTGACCGTCGCTTGTGTCCCTACTGGCATAAATACAGGCGTCTCAATATGTCCGTGATTCGTCTCAATGACCCCTGTTCGTGCTCTAGTTTTTAAACTGCGTGTTTTAACCTCAAAATTAAATGTCATCATACACCCCTTACTTGATCAGCATCGCATCGCCGAAGCTAAAAAAGCGATATCCTTCTTTGATTGCTTCTTGATAAGTCGCTAAAATCATATTGCGTTCTGCAAGTGCACTTACAAGCATCAACAGGGTCGATTTAGGTAAATGAAAGTTGGTAATCAACGCATCTACCGCTTGATATTGGTAGCCTGGGTAAATAAAAATGGATGTTTCGCCACTTGATGCAACAAACTGCCCATTGACTAGTGGGACGGACTCTAAAGTGCGTACCGATGTTGTGCCAACTGCAACAATACGATGTCCCTCACGTCGAGCCTGATTGAGTGTATCCGCCGTATTTTGATCAAGTTGATAAACCTCACTATGCATGTGATGATCCGTAATATCTTCATTCTGGACTGGCCTAAAGGTATCCAAACCCACATGAAGCGTGACTTTTGCAATGTGAACACCTTTCTCGGCAATTCGCTTAAGCAACTCTGGTGTAAAATGCAATCCTGCTGTTGGAGCCGCTGCTGAACCTAAATGTTCAGCATAGACTGTCTGATAACGCGATTGATCGTCGAGTTTTTCTTTAATATAAGGTGGAAGTGGCATTTCTCCCATCTCATCAATCAAGTGATCTAGGTTACCCTGGTCTTCAAATCGGATAATCCTGCGACCTTCGGGTAGCTCTTCAATAATTTCAGCAGGCAATTTACCGTCACCGAATATGATTCTAGCGCCAACTTTCAGTCGTCGTGCGGGTTTAACCAGTGCTTCCCAGCAATGATCTGCTGTTGGGTGTAGCAATAAGAGTTCAACCTTCCCACCACTTTCGACTTTATAACCAAAAAGGCGTGCAGGAATGACTTTAGTTTCGTTCAACACCAAAACATCACCTGCATTTAGATAATTGATAATATCCGTGAAATGTTTGTGTTCGATCTCTCCGCTTTTACGGTCTAAAACGAGGAGTCGTGAACAATCCCGCGGATAAACAGGTGTTTGAGCGATGAGTTCCTCTGGTAAATGATAATCGTAATCCGATAAGCGTTTGGACATGTTGTGCGTATCCCTTCTATTTAAAGGTTCGTGCTTTTAACGTTGCGATAGCGTTCTTCTTCACTATAAATACAGCCGCAATCAGGAAAAGATGGCTGCCAAATATGGTTTTTTTATGCTCCAGCATAAAATGGA
>CAZVAO010000001.1:0-11397 GCA_964625175.1 uncultured Clostridiaceae bacterium | reverse complement strand
TCTGCCAAACGCTGGCCAATTGCAATGATTTGTTCACGATTTTGAAACGGACTAATAAGTAAAGTCGTTGTAAAAGCCTCAAAGTTGCCATGCTTGGCCATTTTAGCGGTTGCCGTTAGACGCATATTATAGCAAATCATACATCGCTCGTTTTCGCGAAAAGTGACCTGTCGCAAAAAATCCTGCATTCCATACTCTGGATGACCGATCAATGGCAGATCGACTTCAGCAGCAAACTTCTTGACGCTTTCAGCGCGCAAGCGATATTCCCTTAATGGATGGATATTGGGATTGTAGTTATAGCCCATGACCTCGTGACCATCTGCCCGCAAAGCATCGACACAATAAGTGGCACACGGTCCACAACAAATATGCAGTAATGTCTTCATTTTTGAGGTTCCCAAATTGCTTTCTGAATATTCCCCGTCAATTGACTGGGTAAAGGAATTTTGAAATATTCATAAGCGAAAGGCGTTGCCATTCGGCCACGCGGAGTGCGTTGCAAGAACCCATTTTGCATCAAAAAAGGTTCGTAAACATCGCCAATAGTCTCAGTAGCTTCACTAATCGACGCTGCCATCGTATCTAAGCCCACTGGGCCCCCACCGAATTTCTGAATAATCATCAAGAGAAGTTTCCGATCGACGGCATCAAGTCCAAATTGATCGACCTCCAACATCTCTAAGGCTTCTAGGGCCGTATCCAATGTGATTGTCCCGTCACTTAAAACTTGTGCAAAGTCGCGCACTCTTTTCAGCAAACGATTCGCCACCCGTGGGGTTCCTCTAGACCGCCGTGCAATCTCAACAGCCGCCTGAGAATCCAGATGAACATCTAAAATTCGTGCAGATCGTATGATAATTTCTTGCAAATCAACATTCTCATAATATTGCAGTCGACTCATGACGCCAAAACGATCCCTCAATGGTGAGGAGAGTCGCCCTGCACGCGTCGTCGCACCGATTAACGTAAAATGTGGCAAATCTAGGCGAATTGAACGGGCACTAGGTCCTTTACCAACCACGATATCAATCGTAAAATCCTCCATAGCTGAGTAAAGAATCTCCTCGACCGAACGGTTAAGCCGATGGACCTCATCAATAAATAAAACATCTTTTTCATCTAAATTCGTCAGAATGGCTGCCAAATCGCCTGGTCGTTCAATAGCAGGTCCCGAAGTTGCTCGAATATTGGTATTCAACTCATTGGCAATGATGTGGGCCAATGTCGTTTTACCGAGACCTGGTGGCCCATAGAGCAGTATATGGTCGAGCGATTCATTACGCCCCAATGCAGCCGCAATAAATATACGTAAATTTTCCTTAACCTTAGTTTGACCCACGTATTCATCAATAAAGCGAGGGCGCAAATTGTTTTCATATTGAACTTCTGCTTCTTTAGGTTGCGCTGATACGATTCGTTCTTGGCTTTCAATCATAGTAATCCCCCTCTACAGCTTAGATAGGCTACGCAGTGCAAGTTTAAGTAGTTGGGTTACATTACCCTCTGGTTCTACAGCAAGCGCTTTCTCAGCTGCCTTACGGGCATCCACGAGGTCATAACCTAAAGTGAGCAATGCAGCAATCGCCTCTTCAGTCGCACTGTTAAGTGTTATTTGTTGTGGGCCATCTATCGGAACAGATGCGGTAAAATTATGTTTGCTAATCTTTTCTTTTAAATCTAAAATTATTCGCTTGGCTGTTTTCTTACCGATTCCAGGTAATTGTGTTAGCGCCTTCTCATCGTCATAGAGGATTGCTGCAATTAAATCCGGTGAGTTAATATGGTTGAGCATATTGAGAGCAACTTTTGGGCCAATCCCTGATACGGTGATCAAGAGCTCAAATAGCTGTAAAAGATCTTGATGCGGAAATCCAAATAGTGTCATCTCATTTTCGCGGACGTGCAGGTGGGTGTAGAGTTGAATATGCTGTAGTCCGGGAGCAATTTCACCTACCGCTGTATAGATTTTATAGCCAATGCCATTGACATCTATGACAACATAATCGGTTGATCTCATGGCTAAATTGCCTTTGATATAAGCAAACATTTATTTTTCCCCCATCATTTTTGTTAATATACGCGATCGAATATGCGTTAATCCAACGGCACACGCATCGGCGACATCGTCTGGTTTTGGGACTTCTGCCAAATTGAACTCCGCACGTACCATATACTGTATTTGTTTTTTATCGGCCCGTCCATAGCCAACTAAAGCTTGCTTAACCTGTAGGGGTGTGTATTCAAATATGGGGATCTGGGCTTGCGCTAATGCTAGAATCACCACACCGCGTGCCTCCCCAACCTTCAAGGCGTTTGTCACATTGCGGTTAAAAAATAGCTTCTCAATTGCGGCTACTTCGGGCTGATATTTCTCAATGATTGTATTAATATCGTCGTAAATAATTTTTAGTCGCTCATGGTGTGGCAAGTGACTAGCGGTGCGAATACAGCCGAAGGTAAGAGGCTCTGGACGCGGCTTCATTTCTTCAATAACAGCAAAGCCTGTGATGGCAAATCCCGGATCCAACCCTAACACTCTCATAATCTCACCGTCCTAAATTAAAATGCTCCATAATAGAGTAAATAGCTACTTATTACTTTATTATAAAGCTTTTAAGGGTTAACATGCAATTTTTATCACTTCTAATACACAAACACTTGTCACGATTTACGAATATTGTGTTACTCCCCCTTAGGGGATCGGAAAGGTTTCTCTAGGTGTCGCATCAGTTTGGTAAATAATAATTCCTTAGGGCTAAGTTGATTGACCAATGCAGCTTTAATCCCAAAAAGCTTGGCACCTAAAACATCCGTGAAGATCTGATCACCAATCATAAGTACTTGATGCTTCTGTGAGTCTGTTATTTCTAAAGCCTGTGCAAAACCCCTTTTCAGAGGTTTACGCGCTAGACCCATTCCATTTACCCCTAAAGCCTCCGACACTTGAACAACTCGTTCTCGACGCGCATTTGAAAGTAGGAAGAGTTTAAGACCACTGTTCTCTAGGCGCTTAATAAAATCATATAACTTTGGGGGAATATGATCGCTATCCCAGGGAATCATTGTATTATCAATATCTAAAAAGACGGTAACGATTCCGTCTCGCACTAAATCTGCAATATTCAAATCATAAATCGTCTCTAAATAGAGATCAGGTCTCAGTAAACTCATTGATTCACCTCTTGTAAGTCGTAAGTAGTAGACATAATAGCTAGTTTCTGGCAGCTTAAAATAGAGAGAGACGAATTAATCTCGATCTATTTTCGTAATGACTTGATTCAATTTACTATTCAAGATATCAATAGCGACTTGATTTTTGCCACCTTCAGGAATAATGATATCCGCATAACGCTTACTTGGTTCTATGAAGGCATGATGCATCGGCTTTACCGTTCCTAAGTACTGGGTGATCACTGAGTCCAGGGAACGCCCCCGATCTCGTATATCACGCTTAAGACGGCGTAATACCCGCACATCATCGTCCGTGTCCACATATATTTTTATGTCCATTAGTTCTCTAATCGTAGGATCCACTAAGGTCAAGATACCCTCTAAAACAATAATGTGATGAGGTTCCACGCGCTCGGTCGCATCTTCTCTCAGGTGGGTAGAAAAATTGTAGATTGGTTTTTCGATGGGATGTCCAGACAACAATTGTTGCAAATGTTCCAACAATAAGGCATGGTCAAACGCATCGGGATGATCATAATTTAATTTACTGCGCTCATCAAACGTTAAGTCACTGCGATGCTTGTAATAGGCGTCTTGTTCTAAGATGACTAAGTTCGATCCTTGATTACTGCCTAGAGCATGAGCTACAGAAGTTTTACCTGACCCACTACCGCCTGCAATGCCGATTAGGATTGGTTTCATTTGATTTCCCTCCGGATCAGCGACCATTCACTGACCGTCTCAGGTAAATCGAGCCAAACATTTTGCCGAGCATGTGGTGCTCGCTCAATCTCATCACCCGTTGTAACATCAACCATTCTTTGGATACGAAACATAATATTACAACCATTAGGGTCCATCACTTCAACGAGATCCCCTTTAACCAATGGATTTCGTTGTTCAACCAGTGCGCGTTTATTCTCAAGATCATACTCCAGAACGACCCCGAGAAATTGATAAGGTCGGATATAGCCAGATGAGCTGTAATATTGACTAACATCCGCTTCATTCGGAACCTCACCAGGTCCAATCTGATAAAACCCAGTGAAATAAGGCCGATGACTTGGCTTTTGCAGTTCCGCTAACCAGCTGAGATCAAATTGAAAATGGGCGGGATCATCATAATAGGCGTCTAATGCTTGCCGATAAGCCCTCGTAACAGTAGCCACATAGTGAAGACTTTTCATGCGGCCTTCAATTTTTATAGATTTAACACCAGTCGCTAAAATTTGAGGTAATATTTCACTTGTACACATATCTTTAGAGTTGAAAATATAGGTGCCGCGGTCATCTTCAGTAATCTTGAATGACTGATCTGGTCGGCTTTTTTCTATGACATCATATTCCCAACGGCAAGGCTGAGCACATTGCCCCCGATTTGAATCACGGCCCGTCAAGTAATTACTTAATAAGCAGCGACCACTATAAGACATACACATCGAACCATGCGCAAAACTCTCAAAAATCATGTCAGGCACCTTGATGACAATTTCAGATATTTCATCAAGCGTCAATTCCCGCGCTAAAATGATGCGCTTTACACCTTGTTTTGCCCAAAATTGCGCACTTCTCCAAGACGTGTTACTGGCCTGTGTGCTTAGATGGACTTCCATATCAGGAATCGTCTCTTGTACAATCATTAAGACCCCAGGGTCGGCTACTATTATAGCATCCACCTGTAGTTGATCTAACTGTTTCAAGTAGTCCGGTAGTTGAGCTAAATCCTCATTGTGAGCAATGATATTGACCGTTACATAGACACGAGCACCGTGTTGATGAGCGAAATTTATTCCTTCTTCCATCTCTTCCAAAGTGAAGTTACCTGCTGATGCACGCAAACCATACTGCATGCCTCCCAGGTAAACAGCATCAGCTCCATATAGGATTGCCGCTTTTAATTTTTCCAAGTTACCTGCAGGCGCTAACAATTCTGCTTTTTGCATAATTTCAACCTCTTTCACGTTCGCTAAAATGGCATACGTTGCATGCACAAAAAAGCGCTTGTCTATTTATTGGCGTTAATCGAATTAATGTGCTCTCGCAAAGTTTTACTAAAGATCAGCGTTCCGCCATTTGTGCCAATAGAATGGAAATAATAATAATCTGTATCAGCTGGTTCTAAAACGGCCTCAAAAGCGGCAAGCCCGAAGCTTGCAATAGGTCCTGGCGGCAAACCCGCATACAAATAGGTGTTGTAAGGCGATTTAATCTCGGTATCAGCTGTTAATAGGATTTCGCGATGAACGGGCAGGATATATTGAACCGTTGCGCAGCTCTCTAAACCCTGATTAATTGCTAAACGATTGAAAAAAACGCTGGCGACGATAGGAAATTCATCTTTGATTATCGTTTCTTTTTCAACTATGGATGCCAAAGTCACTAACTCGTGAAAACTGTATTGCTCATTTATTGGAGAGGCCAAATAAGGCTCATATATTTTTTGATTAAACCGATCCATCATTCGTTTTAATACCATCTCTGGGGTTGAATTTGAATTGAACTGATAGGTATCAGGGAAGAGATAGCCTTCATACCTCTGTAACATACTATCGGGAATTTGCGCAACCCAAGGATATGCTGGAGTAAAATTCTCAATAGCCTCGAAAAATGCATCTGCAGTGAACAAACTATTTTCCTCAAAAATCACAGCCATATCTTTAATCAAAAGGCCCTCTGGGATTGTAATTCGAATATCTTCGTATTCAGCTACCTCACCATTTACCAGTTTTTCAATAGCATCATTAATCGAAGACTTAACATCAAATGTGTAAATACCAGCCTTCATTTGAGAAGTATAACCACCAATCCTTGTTTTAATTTTAAACCAGAACACAGAGTCAATCACACCTTGTTCTTTCAGAATCGAACCAATCTGTCCCGTCGAATAACCACTTGGTATTTCTATTTTGATGGGTTCAGTATCATGTGTTAAATTCGCAATACTCCTAACCATAGTGAAAATCAGCACCATTGTTACCAATAACAAAGCTATTTTTTTACCTACTCGCAAAAAATGATTATCCATTAGCCGAACCCTTTCTATAACAAAAATGGGTCAATAGACCCATTATGCAATAAGACTTAACTGAAAATAGTCTACTCTTCGTTATCTTCTTCCTCTTCTTCTTCGAATTCCTCAACAATATCTTCCCATGCTGCAACGACGCTGTTCCATTCTTCATCATCTTCGATATCCACGAGAATATCTTCTCCATCGACATCGACCACAATTTTCATGATCACTGCTTCGTCATCTTCATCATCAACTGGGAATAGAAACGCATAGTTTTGATCGTTTAGTTCAAATATTTCAATAATCTCAAACTCAATCTCGACATTATCTTCATCTATAAGAACTACAATTTCTTCTTCGTAAAAAGCCATAATTAATTCCTCCATATCTAGACTGTTTCCATTGTAATTAATCTCTCTCTTAACGTCAAGTAAATAAATATTATTCGCGTGTATTCACACAATCAAGGTAGTTTTGTAAGATTACCTGAGCAGCTAACTTATCAATGATCGTTTTTCTTTTCTTGCGCGAAACATCTGCGTCAATTAAAATTCGTTCAGCGCTAACGGTGCTGAGCCTTTCGTCTTGCATTTCAATGGGGATTCTAAGACGATTCCGTAAACGTCGTGCAAACTCACGACAGATCAATGCCCTCTCACCCTCGGTACCATTCATGTTGATTGGCAATCCAATAACGACCGTTTCAATTTGTTGCTCTAATACAAGTTTTGTAATATACTGTTGATCTTTTTTGGCTCCAACGGTATTGTAGACTTCAAACGGCATAGCAAATAACCCAGAAGAATCGCTTATGGCTATTCCAATTCGTTTATCACCGATATCTAACCCCAAATAACGCATACGTGACCTTCTCTCTAATATATTTTTAAACAAAACTCAGGGCAAACTGTACTACAGTAGCCACATCTCAAGCACTTACTCTGATCCACAGACACAACGCCTAGTTTGATTTGGAGCGCTCGGTGATCACATCTATCAACACAGCGCCCACAACCACTACACCACTCGGCAACGTGTAATGATCGTTCTAAGCTACTGACTTGTGATTGGAGTTGTGAGTTAAATGCATAACCCTCCCAAAAACCAACTGCAATATCCACTTCTTCTATCGTTTGCATGCCCAAAGCCACCGAATCTAAATCGGTAAGATCTCTAACATAAGAAAAGGCTTCTTCCACATTACGATTGAGGTTGCCGCCCCCCAATGCTTTCATTCCATAGACGCCTTTGCCACTTTTTTTTAACTCTTTAATCACACTTAGCATTTCCGCCAGGCTACCATCGACTATGCCGAGTCCTTGATAGTTAACGACAGTCATAACAATTTCAATCTCTGGATGATCTAAAACCGCTTTAGCGGCAGCAATATGATGGGTAGAAATACCAATTGCTCGGATTAAACCTTCATCTTTACAACGCATGAGTTCAACAATCGCCTCTTGATGTCCTCTAAGGGTCAATTCAGATTCCTGTTCGTGTAAACAAAAGATGTCGATCGTATTGCGACCTAATTCTTTTAGAGCTTTATTAACGCTTGCACGTGCCTGTTGTGCTGTATAGGCATATGTTTTAGCACAGATGACGACATCGTTAATATGATTATCAAGACCATCTTTAAGCTGTTGATAGTTTTGATAAAACTCAGCAGTATCATAAAAATTGATGCCTCTTTCATAAGCATATAACAGCAATTCTTTTGTAGCGATTGGATTAAGATTGACTTGTAGTGGGCTTATTGTCAAGGCTCCAAAGCTTAAATTTGACACCAAAATATTGGTTTTCCCCAGTTTTTTGTATTTCATGATGGCCCCATTTTTAGGATTTAAAGATGTTTTACAAGGCATATATGATGGAAAAAGAACTCTTAAGGCGAGTTCTTTTCCAAAACTTATTTAATAACCTTCGTGACTAGATAATTCTTGAGCAAAGCTTCCATGATTTCATCACGCTCAACTTGTTGAATCAAAATACGTGCATCTTGGTGGCTGGTAATGAATGCAGGATCACCAGAAAGCAGGTAACCGATAATTTGGTTTACGGGATTATATCCTTTGGAATCTAATGCATTATAAACCTTCGTAATGATCTCTTCTATATGCTTACTCTTATCATTCTCTGCTTTAAATCTCACGGTATGATCTAAACGTCCCATATTTACACCTCATCTCGTTAGTTAATAAGTTATTAGTTTAGCATTTAGTATTATTATAACCCATTCTCCCCCGTAAAACTAATTGTTTTTCTGGGCAATTACGAATTTATGAACCGATTCTAATGCGGATGTGATTGCTGCAGGATTCTTCCCACCTGCTTGCGCCATATTTGGTCGTCCACCACCGCCACCACCACATATTTTAGCCATCTCTTTAATTATTTGACCGGCATGTAACTGGTGTTCCTTAATTAAAGAATCACTGACACTGACAATCAAAAACACTTTTGTGCCATCTGTACTCCCGAGGGCAATAACCGATTCAGGATTGCGAGCTCGCAGGGTATCCCCAAATTGACGTAATGTATTCATATCAGGAGCCTCTACCTGTGCGGCTAGCACTTGGATGCCTTCGACATCACTGAATTTCTCTTCGATTTTGTTGAGAGAAGCCGTAAACATGCGTTGTTGCATTTCTTGATTCTGGCTTAGCAGTTTTGTATTTTCACTTTGCAAATCCTGGATTTTTTTAATGATATCATCAGTGTTGACTTTTAGAGCCACGCCAATATCTTGAAGTAAATTCATCTGTTCCATGGCATATTGATAAGCAGCTTTACCTGCAATAGCCTCAATTCTCCGAATTCCCGATCCAATACTACCTTCTGATAGAATAATCATAAAGCCGGCTTCGCCCGTATTCGTCAAGTGTGTACCGCCGCATAATTCCATACTATAGTCACCAGCAGAAACAACACGCACCTTATCGCCATACTTTTCACCAAAAAGCGCCGTAGCGCCGCGTTCAATGGCTACATCCACTGGCAATTCTTCTGTAATCACAGGTAATGCTCTAAATATTTGTTCATTCACTTCTTCTTGAATCCGATTTAACTCTTCTTCCGTTAAACCTTCAAAGTGAGTAAAGTCAAAACGCAACCGATCAGCAGATACATCGGAACCTGCCTGATTGATATGGTTTCCTAAGACATTTTTTAAAGCCTTGTGTAGTAAATGCGTGCAAGTGTGATGAATTCGAATCGCTTGCCTGCGGTTCTCATCGACAGTTGCCTCAACAGTGTCTCCAGCAGCGATAGTCCCCCAAAGCAATTTGCCTTCATGCAGGATTCGACCGTCCGCTAATTTTCTAACATTGGTAATTTTGATATCACAAAAATCATTATAAATGCGGCCATAATCCGTTGATTGGCCTCCTGAAGTCGCGTAAAAAGGTGTTTTTTCTAGGAGAAGCTTAACCGATTGCACCCCCTCATTATCCTCAATGTCGACTGCTAGAACGGTAGCTGTTTCACAAGATGTGGTGTATCCCGTGAATAAATCGCCATCTGTAACATCCAGAAAGACCTCATCAGCGACAATATTGCCATCTCCGCCTTTAAATGCGCTTCTGGCACGTTGCCGTTGGGCTTCCATCGCCTCATTAAAGCCAGCGATATCCACCGTACAGTTTGCTTCACCAGCCATCTCTATGGTTAACTCTAAAGGGAAGCCATAGGTATCATAGAGTTGGAAAGCATCTTGACCATTGACTATTCTCGAATCTGAATCCGCAATTTGGATAATGAGTTGATTCAGTAGTTTCTCGCCTTCTTCTAGCGTATGAAGGAAACGTTCTTCCTCTGCCAAAACAATGCGCTCTACAAAGCTTTGTTTTTCGCTCAAATAGGTATAATGTTCTTCCATGTTTTTCACCACGTAATTAACCAAGACATGAAGAAAGGGCTGATTCAGTCCCAACGTACGACCATACCTTACAGCACGGCGCAATAGACGTCGGATAATATAACCCCGTCCCTCATTTGATGGCATCGCGCCATCAGCCACAGCAAACGTAACAGAACGCAGGTGGTCGGCAATTACGCGCATAGCCATACGAGTCTCATCATTATAGGAGTGATGCGTTAAAGTTTCAATTCCCTGAATAATTGGCATAAACAAATCGGTCTCATAGTTACTAGGCGTCTCTTGAATAACCGAAACGAGACGTTCTAAGCCCATCCCCGTATCAATATTCTGATACGGTAAATCTGTCAAACTACCATCTGCCTCACGATTATATTGCGTAAACACTAAATTCCAGATTTCCAAGAAGCGACTACATTCATCACACCCTGGTCGGCATTCTGGTTGGCAGCCGTGCTCAGCACCTTTATCATAATAAATCTCAGAGTCAGGGCCACATGGACCAAGTCCGATCTCCCAAAAATTATCAGGATCCCGATATATTTTATCTGGACTCAAACCGACCTCATTAATCCAGAAACCATAAGCCTCTTCGTCTTCAGGATTGATCGTAACAACAAGGTCTTTGGGATCTAGTTTAACGACCTCGGTTAAGAATTCCCAAGCCCAAACGATTGCTTCTTTTTTAAAATAATCACCGATAGAAAAGCTACCTAGCATCTCAAACATCGTTTGATGTCTGTCTGTTTTACCGACATTCTCAATATCATTGGTGCGAATACACTTCTGACTGTTTACCATTCTTTTTGCTGGTGGCTCGGCCTGTTTTGAATAGTATTTCTTCAAAGGGGCCATACCACTATTAATCCATAACAAAGTCTTATCGTCTTTATCAGGAATCAAGGAATGTGAGGGCAAAACATAGTGTTCTTTATTAGCAAAAAAATCTATAAACAATTTTCTAATTTCGTTAGCTTTCATCAAGTTTTCTCCTTCTTCTCTCCTCAAACGACTGCTTAGATCGACGACTAATACGATCATCCGCTGTGTGCACATAGCCTTAAAACACCTTAAACAGGCCACAATCCATTGCATATTAGTATACAGGATTAGGCCTTTAATTGCTATGAAAAAATCCTAAATTATCCTTAATTACAACCTTCTTTGGCCACGTTAAACAAAAATTTATGCAGTCACTATAGGGTATAAGCTGGTGGGCTAGGTCAAATAAAAGTAAAAACCCTATGTTAAAAGGGCTCTTTTTCCGAGCAGCGATTATAAAACTAATCTTGAATGATGCCGCCTCCCAGCAGTTCTTGACCGCAATAAAAAA